>NZ_JBHXJG010000393.1:0-4485 GCF_042723425.1 Streptomyces sp. NPDC058375
ACGCCGCTCAGCTCCGCCGCGTCGGACCGGTTCCGCTCGGCTACATCCACGGTGATAACCAGCCGAGGAACTGGCTGTGGTCCGAGACCGGGCTGGCGCTCATCGACTTCGAGCGCACCCGCCCGGCCGCCCGGCGCGTGGCGTGAAGGCTGTCGGCCGTCGGCGGAGACGGTGGCGCGCGCGCCACCCTCCGGCTTCAGCCGCCCGGCCGCCAGTCCGGACGGCGACCGCTGAGGCCGATCACCCGGTCCAGCAGCGGGGCGCCGTCCGGCACCGGGACCGGCGGCCCGAAGATGCCCCCGCGGTCCGGGTCGTCCTCGTCCGGAGCGAGGAGCGCCTCGCAGGACCGCAGCTCGGCCTCGCCCGCCACGTACGGCTGCCCGGTCGCCCGGGCCAGGTCCCAGCCGTGGACGACGAGTTCGTTGAGCGCGACGGCCCCGGCCACCTCGCCGGGCAGCTCCACCCCGCCCGCCCGGGTCGTCCCGGTCCAGGCGTCGAGGGAACGCCAGGCCGCCGCCACCTCCTCCAGCCGCCGGGGCAGCACCTCGCGCCAGTCGTCGTCGAGGACGGGGAGGGAGGCGTCCGGGGAGGTGGCCGTGGTCGGCCCGAGGTCCTTGCGGGCGGCGTCGCGGAAGGCGGTGGCCAGTCCGGTGAGGTGGCCCAGCAGCTCCCGTACGGCGTAGTCGGGACAGGGCGTGGGGCCGTCCAGCCGGCCGTCGTCGACCGAACCGAGCAGCCCGGCGATCCGCCGGGCGGCCGGCTCCAGGTCGAGCAGGGCGGCGGCGTCCGGCGCAGGGGTCTTGTGCGTATCCATAGAGGGAAGACTGCTCCACCGCCGGAAAGTCATCGGCCCGACGCACCGGCCCGGACCGCCGGGCGGGCTGCGCAACCCGGCATATAGCGGAAGGTTCCCGGCCGGACTCTTGTCGGCGGGCCCCACGCCATGTCATACAGGTCTGGACCATTGCTGTCCGGATGGAAGGCACCCCCGTGCAACGCCCCCACATATCTACCGCGTTGGCCTGTTCCGCCGCTCTGCTCCTCGCCACCCTCACCGCCTGCGGCGGCACCGCCGAGGCCGACACGCAGCCCCCCGGCACCCCCGAGGGCGTGACCGCCCAGGCCAGCAGCTCCACCTCGGTGCACGTCATGTGGAAGGCCGCCTCCGACGACGAGAAGGTCGCCGGTTACGAGATCTACCGGGGAAAGGCCAAGGTCAAGAGCGTCCCCGCGACGAAGACCATGATCGATGTCGACGGGCTGACGGCCTCGACGGACTACACCTTCAGCGTCCGGACCAAGGACACGGCCGGGAACCTCTCCGCTCCCAGCAAGGCCGTCCCCGTCACCACCCAGGCCACCCCGCCCAAGGACGACACGCCCCCCACCGTTCCGGCGAAGCTGACGGGCGGCGCCGACGGCGGCCGGGCCGCCACCCTCACCTGGGGCGCGGCCAAGGACGACGTCGGTGTCACCTCGTACGACATCTACCAGGAGGACTCCCGGATCCACAGCGTGCCGGGCACCGAGACCACGGCGAAGGTGACGGGCCTGCGCCCCGGGACCGTCTACACCTTCACCGTCCGGGCGAGGGACGCCTCCGACAAGTCCTCGGCCGACAGCAACGCGCTCGACCTCACCACCGAGTCCGCACCCGGCGCGCCCGCGAGCACGGCCCCCACCGGCCTGCGGACCGAAGTCGGCAAGGAGGGCGCGGAGTTCACCCTGGACCTGTCCTGGGACCAGCCCGACACGGGCGGAACCGTCCCCGCCTACGAGCTCTATCTGAACGGCAAGCTGACCACCACCATCGTCTGGGGCGGTACGCCCCCGAAGGGCCGCGCCGCCTACCGCCTGAACCTCCCCGACCCGGCGGGCACCCGCTACTCGGTGAAGCTCAGGGCCAAGCTCCCGGACGGCAAGTGGGGCGACTTCTCTGCCCAGCGGACGGTGGTCCTGACGGCCTGACACCTCCTGGTCCATCCGCCTCCCAGGCGTGCGGTCCCCCGCCCCTTGTGATCCCTTGGTCCCGGAAGGGGCCGGCGGGACCGAAGGGGCTGCACCATGGATCCGGGAGACGACCTGAGCACACGGGCCGACGCGGAGGCGGAGCCCCCGGCCGGGAAGAGGTTCACCTTCCCCAGCGCGCCGACGATCCTCGCTGTCGTCACACTGGCCGTCTGGGCGCTGGCCTTCCTGATCCCGCCCGGGGCGTACGACCGCGACGCGGACGGGGCCCCGGTCCAGGGCACGTACCACCGGGTCGACTCCGACCAGAGCTTCGTGGACCGACTGAACGACCTCTTCCTCTCCCCGGTCAACGGCCTCTACGGCGTCCAGGACGCGGAGACCGGCGAGGTCGGCCCGGACCTGGCCGGCGAACTGTACGGCAGCGCGGGTGTGTTCCTCTTCGTGTTGGCCATCGGCGCGTTCATCACCGTGGTGTTCGCCACCGGAGCCCTGGACCGGGGCATCGGCCGCCTGGCACACCGGCTGCGCGACCGGGGAGCCCTGCTCATCGCCGGGGTGATGCTGGTCTTCTCGCTCCTCGGTACGGTCGAGGGCTTCGCGGAGGAGACGCTCGGCTTCTACGGCCTGATCATCCCGCTGATGCTGGCCCTCGGCTACGACCGGATGGTGGCCACCGGCACGATCATCCTGGGCGCGGGCATCGGCGTGCTCTGTTCCACGGTCAACCCCTTCGCCACCGGAGTCGCGTCCTCCGCCGCCGACATCTCGCTCGGCGACGGCATCGTGCTGCGCGCGACCATGTGGGTGGTCCTCACGGCCGTCACGATCGCCTACGTCATCCGGTACGCGAACCGCGTCCGCGCGAACCCCGACCGCTCGCTCTCCGGCTTCCTCCCCGGCGACCGCGAACACGACGCGGCGGGCGCGGGCGAACCCCCGGAACTGACCGCGCTCCACCGGACCGTCCTCATCCTGGTCGCCCTGGTCTTCGGCTTCATGATCTTCTCGGTCGTCCCGTGGTCCAGCGCCCTCACGGGCGACGCCGACGCCACCCCGTACGGCTTCGAACTCGGCTGGTCCTTCCCCCATCTGGCCGCCCTGTTCCTGGCCGCGGCGGTCCTGGTGGGCGTCGTCGCCCGGTTCGGCGAGCAGCGGCTCAGCGCGACGATCGTCCAGGGCGCGGCCGACTTCATCTCCCCGGCCCTGGTCATCGTCCTCGCCCGCGGCGTCACGGTCATCATGAACAACTCGCAGATCACCGACACCGTGCTGCATTCCATCGAAGGCGTGGTCTCGGGCACCTCGTCGGCGCTCTTCGCTGTCTTCGTCTTCCTCGTCAACCTGCCCCTCGCCTTCCTCATCCCCTCCACCTCCGGCCACGCCACCCTGGCGATGCCGATCCTGGCCCCCCTGGCCGACTTCGCGGGCGTCTCCCGCGCCGTGGTCGTCACGGCGTGGCAGGCGGCGAGCGGCTGGATGAACCTCTGGGTTCCGACGACGGCGGTCACCATCGGCGGGGTGGCCCTGGCGAAGGTCGGCTACGACAAGTACCTGCGATTCGTCTGGCCGCTGCTGGCGATCCTGGCCGTACTGATCTGCGGGTTCGTGGCGCTGGGGGCGGTGTGGACGTGAACGGGGGCGGTCTCTTCCGGTGCCGCGCCCCTGCCGGCCGAGCTCGCTGAGGGCTGGGAATTCGCCCGGGCGGTGAGGGACGGAGCGCCTCTCCACACATAGCGCCCGCGGCTCAGGCGGGCTCCGCAGCACGCGGACGCGCTGGTTAGGGTGGCTGCTCGTGACCTACCGGAACGAGGGGGCGGGCCGGATGGCGGCTGGTGATGAGCGTCGGCGCAGGGCGGACGTGGTGCGGTACTGGCGGGCGGTGGAGCTGTTCAGCCCGCAGAAGGTGGAACCGGTCTCGCGTCCGAAGGACATGTACCCCGTCGAGTCCGGCGCTCCGCTGCCGTGGGAGGAGGGGCACCCAGTACGGCGGCGGAGCCCGGCTCGGAACATGGTCAGACAGCACACCGTGTACTGCGGTGTGTACCCGGTCGCTGCCGTACGCGACGTCCTGCTCGATGTCTTCGGCGGCAGCGAGGAGGACCATGACGGCCGAGTCGCCGGGGACAGCGCCCTGCTGGCCTTCGAGGTCACGGACGAGGGGCTGTTGGTCCAGGACTCCCTGGTCTTCTCCGCCTGCGGCTGGGCCGTGGGGCGCAGCCGCAAGCCGGGCCCCGGGGCGCGGGGATGGCTGGACGGGTTCGAGGAGGCGGTCGCCGCGGGCGAACGGATCGTCCTCGGTGTCGGGGACGGTCGGCTGCCTGTCGTGAACGCGGCGCCCGGCGGCCGGTCACGGCCGTTCGCCGGCCTGGTCTGCGAGATCGCCGTGGGTGCGGCCGGCGGTGCGCTGAACGCGGCCCTCGGGCCGGTCCTCGGTGATGTGGCTGCCGGGGCGCTGTCCGGCGCGGCCGATGCGGTGTCCGAGCGCCGGTCGTCCGGCGCGGAGCCCGGCGGAGC
>NZ_JBHXJG010000394.1:0-4482 GCF_042723425.1 Streptomyces sp. NPDC058375
AGCGTCCGGTCTTGGCGCATTTATGTGCCTGTGGGGGGGTCTGTGCCCGTGGGGGGGAGGCCGCAGTAAGAAGTCCGCGGGCCTCCCGCCCACAGGCGCGAAAGGCGCCCGTACGGGCCGCTACGGCTCAGACAGCCGACGCGTCCGGCCCGATCCGGCTGCGTACCGCCGTCTGGACCTCGGCCTCCTCGGCCGGGTCGGCGGCGAGGCGGCGCAGGCGTTCGGCGACGCGGATGTCACCGGTCTCGGCGTGCAGGGCGGCCACCTCGCGGGTGGTCTCCTCGCAGTCCCAGAGGCACTCCACCGCGAACCCGGTCGCGAAGGACGGGTCGGTGGCGGCCAGGGCGCGGGCGGCCCTGCCCCGCAGGTGCGAGGAGGACGTCTCGCGGTAGACGTGGCGCAGGACGGGGGCGGCGCAGGCGATGCCGAGGCGGCCGGCTCCGTCGACCAGGGTCCATAGCAGAGGGGCGTCGGGTCCGTCGCCGCGTACGGCCTCCCGCAGCGCGCCGAGGACTTGGGGAGCGTCCTGGGCGGCGCCTCGGCAGGCGAGCACTCCGGCGGCTGAGGCGCCGAGGGCGTCGGGGCGGTGGGCCCAGCGCCTGGCCCGCTCGACGGCGGCGTCGGCGGTCATCCGCTCGAAGGCGGCGATGGCCGTGTCGGCGACGGTGCGGGAGGGGCTGAGGGCGGCGGCCTCGATGAGGTCGAGGACGGCGGGTTCGCCCGCCTCCGCGAGGTAGTGCAGGGCGGCGCAGCGGGCGCCTTCGGGGCCGCTGCGGGCGGCCTCGACGATCTGGGGGAGGTCGTCGGGTCCGGCGACGGCGGTGAGGCAGCGGGCCGCGGGGACGTGCAGTTCGCTGCCGCGGTCCAGGGCCTGCTGGGCCCAGTCGAAGACGGCCTGGACGCTCCAGCCGGGGCGGGGCCCCCCGGGGCGCATCTGGCGCTGCCATCGGTCGAAGGAGCCCTGTTCGCCGGCGGCCCTGACCCGGGCGCCGACCGCTTCGCGCGGGTCGTCGGCCCACAGGCGCCAGGGGCGCGGCTCGAAGGAGTCGCGTACGGCGGCGGCGAGGTCGGCCGCGCCCTGTTCGGTGGCCGGGAAGCGGGCGAGGACGGGCAGCGCGAGGGAGCGCAGGCCGGCGTCGTCGTCGCGCAGGGCCAGCTCGTCCAGGGCCCAGGCCCAGTTGGCGCCGGTCGTCGCGTAGCGGCGGAGCAGGGCCAGGGCGTCGTCGCGTCCGTAGGAGGCGAGGTGGCCGAGGACGGAGAGCGCCAGACCGGTGCGGGAGTCGTCGGTATCGACGAGGTCGTCGGGGTCGGCGAGGTGTCGCTCGATCTCCTCGATACCGCCGTCGAGGTCGAGGTAGAGGCGCGCGTAGTAGAGGGAGCGGTTCTCCACCTGCCAGTCGTGGCGGGGGTCGCTCACGACGCAGTGGTTGAGGGCCGCGAGGGCCTCGGGGCGCGGTGCGGCGAGCGCGTGGAGCGTGCCGTCGCCGCGGCCCCTCTGCAACAGGCCGAGCAGAGTACCGCTCGGCGCTATGAACGGATCGAACATGGGAGAAAGCCTCACATCAAGCTGTCGACGCAACCGGGACTGTGCAGTGCCCCGTGCCTCTCGGCACGTTGGGGTGTCCGGGGGACACCGCTACGCCGCGCAGTGACATGATCGGCCGACCGCCGTCTTTCGCCTGGTGTAGAGCATCTTCCTGCCTCTCGTCGGTGGCCCTGAGCGGGCCCGCGACGTCATGATGACCCAGCCATTTCGCCACCGCGACCACATTTACGACGGACCGGTCAGCGGAGCCCACGGCGGACGCGCTCGGGGGAGCGTCCGCCGGCGTCTCACCGCACACCGAAGCGTTCCAGCAGGTCGGACTTGCCGAACATCCGGGCCGTGTCCAGCGCGGACGGTGTTCCGGCGGCCGGGTCGGCGCCGGCGGCGAGCAGCGCGTCGACGACGGCGTCCTCGCCCTTGAAGACGGCTCCGGCCAGCGGGGTCTGGCCGCGGTCGTTGGCCCGGTCCGGGTCGGCCTCGCGGGCGACGAGGGCGGCGACCGTGGCGGCGTGCCCGTGGTAGGCGGCGAGCATGAGAAGGGTGTCGCCCCGGTCGTTGGTGAGGTTGGCGGGGACTCCGGCCTCGACATACGCGATGAGGGTCTCGGTGTCGCCGGTGCGGGCCAGGTCGAAGACCTTGGTCGCCAGCTCGACCACCTCGGGATCGGGGGTTTCGCTCATCGGGACGGACCGCCTTCCTTGACTGCTGTCACGGCTGCTCACCGCCGTGGTTGACCTGGTGGGGAGTACGGCGAGGGGGCCGTACGAGTGAATCGACAGGGTACTGCTCCCGGGCCGACATGACCCGGCCCGGATACGGCAAGGGATCACCGCGGCTGATCCCTGCCCGGCACGGACCGGGTGATGCCGCTTCCCGGGAGCCGACTTCTGTGGGCCGGTCAAGTGAAAGCGCGGGATATTCACTCGATTGCACCTTTTGTCGTATAGATACTTCCCGTGATCCTGGAAGGACTCATGGTGACTGTCCCCTTCAACCAGGAGAGAACCGCTCATGATCCTTTCCATCTCGGGCGTGGTACTGCTCGCCATCATCGTCTTCCTGTTCTTCAAGAAGGACGGGCTCAAGGCCTCCCACGCCATCGTCTGCGCCCTGTTCGGCTTCTACCTGGCCGGCACCGCCATCGCACCGAGCATCACGGCGGGCGGGGCGAGCCTCGCCGGCCTGCTGGGCGGGATCAAGTTCTGACGCTCCGCAACCGCTCCCACCCCTTCAGGAGACCGACGTGGCCCGGCGACCACTCCCCCGCATTCTGAGCAGCGGCAGCGCTTCGATCACTCGCAGCAGAGAGATCGCGCGCACGGCCGCCGACAGTGCCACCGATGTCCTCCATCCGCTGATCACGGTGGTCCGCGGTCTGCGGCTGCTGGCCGTCTCCGGCCGGCAGAAGTGGGTCGCGACGCCCAAGGAACGGCGTGGTCCCAAGCTGTTCCTCGCCGCGGCCTGCGTGCTGGTGGTGGCGCTCGTCCCCTACGGGCCGATCCTGGCCCTGATCACGGTGATGGGCGCTGCCGCCTGGAAGGGGCGGGAGCGGACCCCCGTGCGGACCGGGCCCGACGAGTCGGAGACCGCACGCCTGCGGTCGCTGTACGAGGCGCTCGTGCCCTACTTCTCCAGGGCCGACGACCCCGATCCGCTGTTCGCCCACGGCGGCGACTGGGCGAAGGCCTTCGAGGGTTACGCCTTCGACCAGGACGGGCGGCTCACCCGCCTCCACATCTCCTATCCGGCGTACTTCACGGACGGCGAGGCCGCCGCCCGCTCCCGGATCGAGCAGCTGCTCCACACCAAGTCCGGCCGGGGCCGCGAGTACCACTTCGGCTGGGACGAGGAGGCGGGCCGCCTCGTCATGACCGTGCTGGACGCGCTGCCCACGACGATCGCCGCCCAGCGCTTCGTCACCGCCCCCGGCGAGACGGTCCTCGGCTTCACCGACCCGGACGCCGTCTCGCGCACCGTCCCCGTGCGCGACGGCGACACCACGGTGGACGCCTCGCCGGTCGTCTGGCGGACCGGCGGCCGCTCCACCGAACCGCACCTGCTGGCCGTCGGGCAGCCCGGCGGCGGTACCACGACCCTGATCCGCTCGATCGCCCTCCAGGCCCTCCAGCACGGCGACGTGATCATCGTCGACGGCGGCGGGGCCGGTGAGTACGGCGCTCTCTCCGGGCGTCCCGGTGTCCTCGCGGTGGAGTCCGGTCTCGGCGGGGCGCTCGCCACGCTGGAATGGGCGGCGCACGAGACGGAGCGCCGCCTGATCACCGCCAACCTGGCCCGCCAGAGCGGCCGCCCGGCGCCGGACGACATCCGCCGCCCGCTGTGGATCCTGCTGGACCGCCCCGGTGTCCTCGGTCATCTCGCGGCGGCCGACGGCAGGCCCGACCCGCAGGAGCTGCTCCGGATCCCGCTGCGGCACGGCCGGGCGGCGCAGGTCACCGTCGTGCTGGCCGAGCAGTTCGACGCGCTGGACACCCTCACGGAGGCCGTGCGGACCCACACCCGCGCCCGCGCCGTCCTCGGGCCGGCCTCCGGCGAGCAGATCGAGGCCCTCCTCGGCGCCGCGCCGCACACCACCCCGCCGCCCGAGGTCCCCGCGGGGCGCGGCTACGTCCGCCTGGGCACGGGCCCGGTCCTGCGGCTCCAGGTGCCCGCCACCCCGGATCCGTACGACGACGCCACGAGCGACGCGCACCGGCGGGCGGTGCTCGACCTGCTGCCCGGCCGGGGCGAGCCGATGGAGGCCGCCCCCGCGCGGGAGCCCGCAGGCGAGGGCCCGGCGACGGAACGGGTGCCCGTGGCCGTGGAAGCGCCGGCCGGTCCGGCCGCGGCCGTTGCGGTGGAGGCGAGGGTCGCCGAGGCCCGGCCGGCCGAACCGCTGGCGAAGGCGCAACCGGCGGGCGCCGAGAGCTGAGCCGGAC
>NZ_JBHXJG010000395.1:0-4437 GCF_042723425.1 Streptomyces sp. NPDC058375
CGCCGCCGTACGCCGTGTGTCCCGCCCTCGGCGTTTAGCTGAAGGAGTCGCCGCAGGCGCAGGAGCCGGTGGCGTTCGGGTTGTCGATCGTGAAGCCCTGCTTCTCGATGGTGTCGACGAAGTCGATGGAGGCGCCGCCCAGGTACGGGGCGCTCATCCGGTCGGTGACGACCTTGACACCGTCGAAGTCCTTCACCACGTCACCGTCGAGCGAACGCTCGTCGAAGAAGAGCTGGTAGCGCAGGCCCGAGCAACCGCCGGGCTGAACGGCGACGCGCAGCGCCAGGTCCTCGCGGCCTTCCTGCTCCAGCAGGCCCTTGACCTTGGCGGCGGCGGCGTCGGACAGGAGGATGCCGTCGCTCACGGTGGTGGTCTCGTCCGATACGGACATCTGCTTCTCTCCCGGGTTGTACGGACTGCTTGCCGACGGTTCAACCGCCAGACCCGCGGATTCATTCCGGGCCAAGCGCTTGTCTGTTCCTTTTCATGCTCGCACACCCGGTCGCCCGGGGGATGCGTCACATCGACGCTATCGGCATCGTCAAAGTGACACGAAGCGGCTATGATAGATAGCGTCAAATAGACGAAAAGGCGCGTTCGCCGAAGCCGCAGAGCAGAACGCAGAGAAGAAAGGGTGCGTGACGTGACCACGGCCCAGCCCCTGGACGTAACTCCCACACCCCTCGCGCTGCTGCTGCTCGGCCGCGAGGCCGACCCGAGGAGCGAGCGCGGCGTCGAGTGCCCCGGCGACCTCCCCTCCCCGTCCGACCCGGACCTGGTGGAGCGCGCCCGCGCCGCCAAGGAGAAGCTCGGGGACAAGGTGTTCGTCCTCGGCCACCACTACCAGCGCGACGAGGTCATCCAGTTCGCGGACGTCACCGGCGACTCGTTCAAGCTGGCCCGTGACGCGGCCGCGCGCCCGGAGGCGGAGTACATCGTCTTCTGCGGTGTGCACTTCATGGCCGAGTCCGCGGACATCCTGACCACGGACGCCCAGGCGGTCGTGCTGCCCGACCTGGCGGCCGGCTGCTCGATGGCCGACATGGCCACCGCCGAGCAGGTCGCCGAGTGCTGGGACGTGCTGACGGAGGCCGGGGTCGCCGATCAGGTGGTGCCCGTCTCGTACATGAACTCCTCCGCCGACATCAAGGCCTTCACCGGCAAGCACGGCGGCACGATCTGCACGTCCTCGAACGCGAAACGGGCCCTGGAGTGGGCCTTCGAGCAGGGCGAGAAGATCCTCTTCCTCCCCGACCAGCACCTGGGCCGCAACACGGCCGTGCGGGACATGGGGATGAGCCTGGAGGACTGCGTCCTCTACAACCCGCACAAGCCCAACGGCGGCCTCACCGCCGAGCAGCTGCGGAACGCGAAGATGATCCTGTGGCGCGGGCACTGCTCGGTCCACGGCCGCTTCTCGGTCGAGTCGGTCGAGGACGTCCGGGCCCGGATGCCCGGGGTCAACGTGCTGGTGCACCCGGAGTGCAAGCACGAGGTCGTCGCCGCCGCGGACTACGTGGGCTCGACGGAGTACATCATCAAGGCCCTGGAGGCGGCCCCGCGCGGTTCGAAGTGGGCCATCGGCACGGAGCTGAATCTGGTGCGCCGGCTGGCGAACCGATTCGCCGCGGAGGACAAGGAGATCGTCTTCCTCGACAAGACGGTCTGCTTCTGCTCGACGATGAACCGCATCGACCTGCCGCACCTGGTCTGGACCCTGGAGTCGCTGGCCGACGGCAAGCTGGTCAACCGGATCGAGGTCGACCCGGAGACGGAGAAGTACGCGAAGCTCGCGCTGGAGCGGATGCTGGCGCTGCCGTAACGCCGCAGCCGTCCGGTTCCGTTCCGGAACACCCGGGTGCCCCGGGAGCCCCGGTATGCCGCAGGTCGGCGTGCCGGGGCTTTCGTGTGCCGGTGGGCGGATTCCGGTCCGGCCGGTTCTCCCATACGGCAGCCGATGACACCACCCCGTAACTACGCTGCTACTCACCGCAGCGAGTCTTCGCTCGGGCAGGACCGATGAGGCTGACCGGAATGAACGGAGAGAACGGTGGGGCGGGCATGAACGACGAGGACCGTGGGACGGGTGTGGACGACATGGCGCGTGGGGTGGGCGTGTGCGACGAGGCGCATGGGGCGGGTGCCGTACCCGGGGCGCGGCGTGAGGAGAGCGCGGCCGAGGCGTTGGCGCGTGCGGAGGACGAGGTACGCGACCGGCGGAGCGCGGCCGAGCAGGACCCCGCCGTCGGCCTGCCCGCGCTCGCCGGGGCCCTGCACCGGCTGTCGAACCACCGCGCCGCCGCCGGGGACCGCACCGGCGCGCTGGCCCCGGCGAAGGAGGCCGCCCGGATCTACGCCGAGCTGGGCATGAAGCGCACCGGGGACTTCCAGGCGGAGCTGGCCCTGACCATGGGCGCCCTGGGCGACCGGGTCGCCGACACCGGGGACCGGGCGGCCGCCGTGCCGTTCGCGCAGCAGTCCGTGCGGCTCCAGCGCGAGCTGGTCGAGGAGGAGCAGCCGGGCGCGTCCGTCCCGGCGCTTGCGGCGTACCTGCTGAACTACGCCGCCCGGTTGGCGGATGCCGGGGAGGCCCTGGAGGCGGTGCCACGGGCGGAGGAGGCGGTCGGGCTTCTCCGGAGCCTCGCCGAGGAGGACCCGGAGGCCTTCCGCCCCCGGCTCGCCGCGGCTCTGGACGCCCTCGGCCACCACCGCGCGGCCGTGAGCGACACCTCCAGGGCGATCGAGGCGGCCCAGGAGGCGCGCAGCCGCTTCCGCGCGCTCGCCGCCCGGCGGCCCGGCTTCGGTCCGGAGCTGGCCTCGGCGGTGAACGGTCTCGCCGGTCACCTCAACCGGGCCGGCGACACCGGGGCGGGTCTGCGAGTGGCGCGGGAAGGCGTCGCCCTCCACCGCGAGCTGGCAGGACAGCGCCCCGACGCCTTCCGTCCCGGTCTCGCCGCCGCGCTGCGCACCCTCGCCCGGAGCCTGGCCGGCACCGACGGCCCGGAGGAGGCCCTGGCCCCGGCGCGGGAGGCCGTCGACCTCCTGCGCGAACAGGGGGACGCCTTCCTGCCCGACCTGGCCCGCTCCCTCCAGCTGCTCGGCACGCACCTGGAGCGGAGCGGCGACGCCGAGGGGGCGGTGGAGGCGTTCTGGGAAGCCGTGGCCCTCCACCGGTCGCTGGCGCTGGAGACCCCGGGCAGCACGGACGCCCCGCTGGTCTCCGCCCTCGACGACCTGTCCCGGGCTCTCGCCGGTACCGGTGAGCACGCGGCGGCGATCGAGGAGTTCGACGAGACCGTCAAGGAGTTCGCCGGGGCCGACCCGGCGACGGCCCGGCGTCTCGGCGTGGAGCGGAGCGCCTTCCTGCTGTGCTGCCCCGCCCCCTGGCCCGCGGCCGGGGTGAGCGAGCTGGTGATCTGGCTCGACGAGGACGCGGAGCGGACCGGCAGCCCGGACACCGTGACCGTACGGGCCCGGCAGGCGCTGCGCGCGTATGACGATGTCGCGGCGGTGCACACAGCGTGGGAGGAGGAGACGTTCACGCCCGTGCCGGGCTGGCTCGCGCTGTCGCGGGAGACCCTGGACCTCGTCAGCGCCTGGATGTTCGCGCCGAACTGGCCCCGCTCCCGCGACTTCTGGTCCCGGCACGCCGATGTCCTCGGCGGGGAGGAGGCGGCGACCGCCTTGGAGGAGCTGGCGATCCTGGACCCGGGCGGTGCGCGGCGGCACGCCCTGCTCCGCGAGGCCGTCCTCGCCCACGGGGTGACCGCCGCCTACGACCCGCTGATCCTCCAGGAGCAGTTGGCCCAGTGGCTGGAGTGCGCGGACTGGACGGAGTCGCGGGCCTACCTGGAGGAGCACCCGCGCCTGCTCGCCGTACAGCCGCCCGAGGACACCCCGCTGGCCCACGTCGCGATGCTCGACATCGGCCGCACCGAGGGGCTGGACGCCGCGTACCGACTCGTCGAGGACCGCGCGGCTCTCCAGGCGTACGTGGACCGGGCGTTGGAGGCCGGGGACGGCACGGCGCTGATGCACGGCGGGGGCATCGAGGGGCAGGTCTTCGGCGACCGGCTCTCCTCGCTCACCCACGCCCAGGTGGCCCTGGTGCTCGCGGGGTCCGCCGAAAGCTTCGAGCCGGCGGACCTCGCCGCGCTCCGGCACAGGGCCCCGGAGGAGACCCGGGCCCGGCTGGTACGGGAGACGGTCGCCCTGAGCCGCCGGCGTCCCGGGCCGTACAAGGACGCCCTGCTCCGTATCGTCGGGGCGCTGGGCGGGGAGGTCTGAGAGCCGCCGTACGGGGAAGGGGCCGGGGCCCCGCGGGGGGGGGGGGGCCGCCCCCTGCGGGCGGCGGGGGCGGCCGGCCCGGGCGCGGCCGCCCGGGGCGGCAGCGGCGTCGGGGGGGCCGGGCCGGCCCCCGGTGCCGCGCCCGTGGCG
>NZ_JBHXJG010000396.1:0-4429 GCF_042723425.1 Streptomyces sp. NPDC058375
GGAAACCAGGCAACTACCTGGCCTTTCTCGGACTGGCAGCCGCTCTCTGCTGCTACAAACGATTCCTCAAACTGACCATGTAGGACACGGTCTTACTTTCCCGCTCCTTCTTACGCTCTCCTGCGGCAATCCGCCTTGCTTCCTGGAGCTCGTCTTCACGCTTCTTGAGAACTCCTTCCAGGCTGCCTTGGCGTCCGCATCCGCTGCATCGTTACTCTTCCCGGCAGCTATCGCGGCGTCGAGAGCGTCCTCTGCGGATTCCCGTGCAGCAGCAGCCGAGCCGCGAGCGTACTGCGCGGAGAATTCGGCTTCAGCGGCGGACTCCTCCGCGTTGATGGCGTCCTGGGTAGCGCGGTTGGCCGCGTTACGTGCGGTGGTCGCAGAGGACTTGGCCTGCGCGGCGCTGACTTCCGTGCTGTCGGCGGCGGCGTCCGCCTGGGTGGCGTAGCCTTCCGCGTCCTTGGCGCTTTGCTCAGCTGCGATGCGCGAGTTCTCGGCGTCCGCGGCGGCGTCATTGGCAATGAACGCGGCCTGGGCGGCGCGGTGGGCATTCTCCCGGGCCTTGGCAGCGATCATGTCGCCTTCGGCGATGAGCCGTTGGACTTGGGCGATGTGGGTGTAGGCGAGCTGGTCCTTGCGGTCGGCCATGAACTGACCGGCCTGGACGAAAGTGTGGAGCTCGTCGGCCGGCGCGTTGAGCGCGATCTCTGCAGCCGCCTTGACCTCAGGGCCGCCGTCGTTGAACAGCGCGGTGGCCGCGGCCCGTTCGTCGGTGTTGCGGGCGCTGTACTGCCTGTTACCGAGGAAGGTACGCAGGGCCGTGACGCTGCCGTCCTCCAGGGCTGCCCGCTGCCCCCTGTGTGCTGGTGCCACCCGTGTTGTAGATCGTGGTGATCTCGGCGCGGTATTCCGACTCCGCCGCTACGTACTGGCCAGTGGTGTAGAAGTCACGGATTTGCTGACTTGTACCCGTCAATGCCTCGACGGCCGCCACGCGCACTGTGTCATAAGGGCTTGTGGTGGAGAGGTCGGCAACCTGCTGGCGTATCTCATCGGCGACGCCGGACTGCCAGCCGGTGCTCAGGTAATCAAGGACGTCTTCATCGGTGCCGGCCAACGCCTGGGCAGCGACGTCCTGGCGCCAGGAGTGGCAACTCCTGCCGGGCTGGAGCTGGGCTTCGGCTCGGGGCAGACGTGCTGGCGCCGACTGGAGAGGTGGCAGAAGGCAGGAGTCTTCGACCAACTGCACCGGGTCCTGCTCGCCGAGCTGAACGCGGCCGGCGAGCTCGACTGGTCGCGGGCATGCGTGGAGGGCTCCCACATCCGGCGAAAAAGGGGGTGCCGACACCGGCCCGTCGCCGGTCGACCGGCGCAAGACCGGCAGCAAGCACCACCTGATCTGCGACGGTCGCGGCACCCCGCTCAAAGTCATCACGACCGCGGCGAACGTCAACGACGTCACCCAGACCCTCGCCCTGGTCAACGGCATCCCGCCTGTCGCCGGCCGCCCCCGCCGCCGGGCTGCCCGAACATCAAAGGGATGGGCAAGCTCCGCTACGTCGTCGAGCAGACCTTCGCGCTTCTCCACCACTTCAAGCGTCTCGCCGTCCGCTGGGAACGCCGCAACCGAACTCCACCACGCCTTCGTCTCCCTGGCCTGCAGCCTGATCTGCTGGAGACGCCTCAAGAAGACCCGCACATGATCGTGGTACGGGCTCTAAAAGAAAGTTAATCTTTCAATTAGATCCGGAGTTCTCAAAAATTCACGTGTGAAAGCTGTCGAATAGTCGCCCATCCGTCATTGTGACTCACATCACACTAGCCCCTCTCGTTAAACCTGCGGCAGTGACAAGCCCGCGCACGAGGTGTTGCAATTTGGGCAGACGAGGCAAACCCGCCATAAGCGCAAAAGAGGGTTTCTGAGGCTCGAATTTCGGCCGACCGTGAGTACATTACGTGTGGGCGCAAGGGATAGGGGAACTCGCGGGATCGTAATCTGTCGCGATGTATTCGGCGCTTGACAGTAGTTTTCCCTGCGCCCACCATGAATGGGAGAAACAGGGAAGTGAAGAGCTGGCCGATTGGCGCGAAATAGGGCTTGGAGTGTACGGGTGAGTGGCACATACGTGATACGGCCTCCGAAAGTCGACGATGCCCCCCGCATGTGGGAACTCGTGAATCGAAGTGAGAAGCTGGACAGTAATAGCCTCTACTGCTATTTCATGTGGTGTCGCGACTTCTCTTCGACGTCTGCCGTCGCGGAGCGGGCGGACGGTGAAGTGATCGGCTTCATCACCGCCTACTGTCGTCCCGAAAGTCCTGAAGTCCTGTTCGCTTGGCAGACAGCCACGGATCTCACGGACAGCCGGCCCGGTCTTCCGGGCGCCATGCTGCGAACTCTGCTCCAGCGTGGGGCCGGCAAGGGGATCACTCATCTCGAAACGACCGTGAATCCTGGCAATCGACCCGTCATCATGATGCTTGAGAAGTGCGCGGCCTCGCTGGGGGCGTCGGTGGAGCGCTGCATCCTTTTCGATTCCTCCCAGTTCCCCGATGAGCATCCCAGCGAAGTTCTGTACCGGATAGGACCGGTAAGGAATCTCTAGACGACCATACTGCGGTGCATAACACCGAAAGGTGCTTCTGGATTGAGTGAACGGAAAGAAATATCGGCTGACCTGCTGAATCTCCTGCGTGCCCACCCTGTTCCGGAGAGTCCGGCGACGGAACTCGGTGATGTCCGTTTTGAGGAAGATCTCGGTATGGATTCGATGAAGATCGTCGAACTTCTGGAAGAAGTCGAAGAGCATTTCGGGTTTGCCATTCCGGACGAAGATCTCGCCCGTCTTCACACGGTACGAGACCTTCAGGCGGTCATCGAAAAGAACAGCAATAACTTCGCGTAGCAACGGCATTTCGAGGAGTCCGCGTGATAATAAAAACGGTGGACGGTGTCACCGGAACGGACCAGGACGTGCGCTCTCGTCAATGGCGCAGTCGGCGACTGCTGCTGGCGGGCGACGGGCTCGGCTACTCCCTCCACGACACCATTGCTTACGCCGGGGTGCAGTACACGCTCGAGTACCTGCATCACGCTGAGTCCGTGTACTGCATATCCGGCGAGGGAGAGATCGAGGACCACGCCACAGGCGAGGTGCATCCCCTTGGCGAAGGCTCTCTCTACGTACTCGACGAGCATGACCGGCACACCTTGAGGGCCTTCACGGAAATGCGCTTCCTCTGCGTGTTCACGCCCGCCGTGACCGGCGCTGAGGTCCACGACGAGAACGGGGCCTACCCCCCGCCGGAAGGCTTGGAGAAGGCCGCCGTCCCGCCGATGGAAAGCACCTCCTCGTGAACGGCTGGCAGGCGGCTCTCTCCGGTGTCGAGGCGACCGCGCTGGACTGCATGCAGGCGAACCTGGCCGTGTTGGCCGATCATTCACACGGCGGCGGCACCCATCGCCGGTTGGGCGCCCCCCTGCGCTTCCCCTTCGCCCGGCCGGACGACACCTACCTGCCGACGGTGGAGCGGGCACTCGGTCGGCACGTGGCCGATGCCCACGCCCTCGCCGGTGTGCGGTTGCACGGCATCGACGAGCCGAGAACCATCGAGCGCGCCTTCCAGCTGCTGGATGCGGCGGCCGGCGACCGCACCGGAGCGCTGTACGTCGTGGCCGACGCCTACACATTGCCGTGGTGTCCCTACAGCGGCCACCAGCACATGCCGCACAGCTTTCTGCTGGTGCCCGGGCAGGGCGCGAAAGGCGTGGTGGTCGATGCCTACCACAACGACACGCCTTACGGGCCTGCCCGCCCGCGCGACTGGACGCTCGACCGCGACGAACTCATCCAGGTCCTCTCGGGGCAGCCGATTCGCGTCGGAGAGGTCGAAGCCGTCCCGGCCGTGCCGCCGGGCCCTGTGGACGTACTCCGACGCAACGCTTCCCACCTGACCGAGGCCCAGCCGCGGATGCGCGAGTTCGTACAGGCCTACCGCGACCACGCCGATCCGCTGGCCGCCGCCGAGGCACTGATGCTGGAGAGCTGGCTCCTTGCCCGCTCACGTCTGCTGCACGGGCGGTGGCTGTCGGATGCCGCGCCCGCCCGTCTGAGCGAGCCGTTCGCCCGGCACGCGGAGGCCTGGACGCAGTTCGCCGGGCATTGCTACCTGGCCGTGCGCCGACTGCGCCGTGGCAGAGAAGCCCCCGCCGATCTCTACGACGTGCTGTCGTCCCTGCTGGACGAGGACGTCCGGCACGCGAGCCGTCTGGCCGGGGCACCTTCCTCATCCTCCACCGCTGCCTGACGATCTCCAGGGAGTAAGAATGACTCTCACCCCGCCCGCACTGAGCGTCTTCGAGACCCTGGAGTCCGAGGTCCGCAGCTACTGCCGCGGCTGGCCCGCCGTCTTCGACCGTGCGCAGGGC
>NZ_JBHXJG010000397.1:0-4416 GCF_042723425.1 Streptomyces sp. NPDC058375
CTTTCTGGCAGCAGTCTCAGCCGCCGAACTCCTCCAGGCCCTTCAGCGCCTGGTCCAGCAGCGCCTGCCGGCCCTCCAGCTCCTTGGCCAGCTTGTCCGCGCGGGCGTTGTTGCCCTGGGCACGCGCGGTGTCGATCTGGCCGCGCAGCTTGTCCACCGCGGCCTGGAGCTGACCGGTCAGACCCGCGGCGCGGGCACGCGCCTCCGGGTTCGTCCGGCGCCACTCGGACTCCTCGGACTCCAGGAGCGCCCGCTCCACCGCCTGCATCCGGCCCTCGACCTTCGGACGGGCGTCACGCGGTACGTGGCCGATGGCCTCCCAGCGCTCGTTGATGGACCGGAACGCGGCACGGGCCGCCTTGAGGTCCTTCACCGGCACCAGCTTCTCGGCCTCGGCGGCGAGCTCCTCCTTGAGCTTGAGGTTCTCGCCCTGCTCGGCGTCCCGCTCCGCGAAGACCTCGCTGCGGGCGGCGAAGAAGACGTCCTGAGCACCGCGGAAACGGTTCCACAGGTCGTCCTCGGCCTCGCGCTGGGCGCGGCCCGCCGCCTTCCACTCGGTCATCAGGTCGCGGTAGCGCGCGGCCGTGGTCACCCAGTCCGTGGAGCCGGACAGCGACTCGGCCTCGGTGACCAGCTTCTCCTTGGCCTTGCGGGCGTCCTCGCGCTGGGCGTCCAGCGCGGCGAAGTGGGCCTTGCGCCGCTTGGAGAAAGCCGAGCGGGCGTGCGAGAAGCGGTGCCACAGCTCGTCGTCCGACTTGCGGTCGAGGCGGGGGAGACCCTTCCAGGTGTCCACCAGCGCCCGCAGCCGCTCACCGGCGGAGCGCCACTGCTCGCTCTGCGCCAGCTCCTCCGCCTCGGCGACCAGCGCCTCCTTGGCCTGCTTGGCCTCGTCGGTCTGCTTGGCCTTCTGCGCCTTGCGCTCCTCGCGGCGCGCCTCGACCGTCGCGACGAGCGCGTCCAGCCGCTTGCGCAGCGCGTCCAGGTCGCCCACCGCGTGGTGCTCGTCGACCTGCTGCCGCAGATGATCGATGGCCGTCGTCGCGTCCTTCGCCGACAGGTCGGTGGTCTTCACCCGCCGTTCGAGGAGGCCGATCTCGACCACAATGCCGTCGTACTTGCGCTCGAAATAGGCCAGAGCCTCCTCGGGGGAACCGGCCTGCCACGATCCGACGACCTGCTCGCCCTCGGCTGTACGCACGTACACGGTGCCCGTCTCGTCGACGCGGCCCCACGGGTCGCTGCTCACAGCGCCTCCTCCACCTGATGCCTGCGAGGGGGTTCGCCCCCCGGGCATCGTCCACAGTTTCCTGGGGCGGGCATCGCCCGCCCTGCACAACGCCAATCTAGGCGACCGGCCACCCGGCTGTCCGCACTCAGCGCGGCTGAAATTCTCCGCTCCGGCACAACGAGGGAAGCCCCTTCGTGCCGGGGCCGCCCGGGGCCGGTCGCCGTCCCACCGGTTCAGCTCTTCTCGACGGACGCCTTCTCGACCGTCACGGCCTTCTTCGGGGCGCCGTCGCCCGCACCGCCCTCTACACCGGCCTCGCCGACCTTCTGGACGGCCTTCAACGAGGCGTCGTCCATCGTGCCGAACGGGGTGTAGGTGGGCGGAAGCTTCGTCTCCTTGTAGACCAGGAAGAACTGGCTGCCGCCGGAGTCGGGCTGGCCGGTGTTGGCCATCGCGACCGTGCCCGGCAGGTAGACGACCGTGCCGTCGGCGCCGGCCTTGCCGAGCGCGTCCAGGTTCTCGTCCGGGATGTTGTAGCCCGGGCCGCCCGTGCCGTCCCCCTTGGGGTCGCCGCACTGGAGCACGAAGATGCCCTGGGTGGTCAGCCGGTGGCACTTGGTGCCGTCGAAGTAACCCTTGTCGGCGAGCGCCTTGAAGGAGTTCACGGTCTGCGGGGTCTTCGCCGCGTCCATCGAGAACCCGATGTCACCCTGGCTCGTCGTGAGCGACAGTGTGTACGTCGCCTTCTTGTCGATCTTCATCGCGGGGAGCGGGGCCTTGCTCTCGCTCTCCGAAGGCTCCGGAGCGGGGCTCTGGCTCGCCGCCGCGTCGCTCTTCTTGTCCTTGCCGTCGTCCTTGCCCGCCACGACGAACGCGCTCACGCCCACGACGGCGACGACGGCCACCGAGGCGGCGACTATCGCGGTGATGCGCCGCGTCCTGCGGCGGGCCTCCTCCCGGCGCTTCTGCTGGCGCTCGAACTTTTCCCGGGCGAGCTGCCGTCGCCGCTGTTCGCTGCTGGACACCGGTGGGGCTCCTTGTTACGTCGTGAGATGAGGGCCTGAGTTGCCCGTACCGTATATGGGTTACCTGTGTCATGAGGAGCGCCGGTAGGCTCTGATCTGCCGCATCCCTTGCCGCTGCCGCATTCTCCGGACGAACATTAAGGACGATCGTGCTCATTGCCGGGTTCCCCGCCGGGGCCTGGGGGACCAATTGCTATCTGGTCGCCCCCGCCGCCGGTGAGGAGTGCGTGATCATCGACCCGGGCCACCAGGCCGCCCAGGGCGTCGAGGAAGCGCTGAAGAAGCATCGGCTCAAGCCCGTCGCCGTCGTGCTCACCCACGGCCACATCGACCACGTCGCCTCGGTCGTCCCCGTCTGCGGCGCCCATGACGTCCCCGCCTGGATCCACCCCGAGGACCGCTACATGATGAGCGACCCGGAGAAGGCCCTCGGCCGCTCCATCGGGATGCCGCTCATGGGCGAGCTGACCGTGGGGGAGCCGGACGATGTCAAGGAGCTGACCGACGGGTCGAAGCTGACCCTGGCCGGTCTGAAGTTCGGCGTCTCGCACGCGCCCGGCCATACCAAGGGGTCGGTGACGTTCGGGATGCCCGAGGCCGCGGACATCCCGCCGGTCCTCTTCTCGGGCGACCTGCTCTTCGCCGGCTCCGTCGGACGCACCGACCTGCCCGGCGGCGACCACGCCGAGTTGCTGGAGTCGCTGGCCCGTGTGTGCCTGCCGCTCGACGACTCGACCGTGGTGCTGTCCGGCCACGGCCCCCAGACGACCATCGGCCGCGAGCGCGCCACGAACCCGTTCATGAACGGGTTGGACGCTGCGCCGCGCCGAGGACTGTAGACGAGAGACGTATACACGTGAGCACCTTTCAGGCCCCCAAGGGCACGTACGACCTGACCCCGCCCCGTTCCGCGACGTTCCTGGCGGTGCGCGAGGCCATCTCCGCGCCCCTGCGCGACTCCGGCTACGGCTACATCGAGACGCCCGGCTTCGAGAACGTCGAGCTGTTCGCGCGCGGTGTCGGTGAGTCCACCGACATCGTCACCAAGGAGATGTACACCCTCACCACCAAGGGCGGCGATCAGCTGGCGCTGCGCCCCGAGGGCACCGCGTCGGTGCTGCGCGCCGCTCTGGAGGCCAACCTCCACAAGGCCGGCAACCTCCCCGTCAAGCTCTGGTACTCCGGCTCGTTCTACCGCTACGAGCGCCAGCAGGCGGGCCGCTACCGCCACTTCTCGCAGGTCGGCGCCGAGGCGATCGGCAGCGAGGACCCGGCCCTGGACGCCGAGCTGATCATCCTGGCCGACCAGGCGTACCGCTCGCTGGGCCTGCGGCAGTTCCGCATCCTGCTGAACTCGCTGGGCGACAAGGCGTGCCGCCCGGTCTACCGCGAGGCGCTCCAGACCTTCCTGCGCGACCTGGACCTCGACGAGGAGACCCGCCGCCGCATCGAGATCAACCCGCTGCGCGTCCTGGACGACAAGCGGGCCGACGTACAGAAGCAGCTCACCGACGCCCCGAAGCTCCGCGACTACCTGTGCGACGCGTGCAAGGCGTACCACGAAGAGGTCCGCGCCCTGATCACGGCGGCCGGGGTCGCGTTCGAGGACGACGAGAAGCTGGTGCGCGGTCTCGACTACTACACCCGTACGACCTTCGAGTTCGTCCACGACGGTCTCGGCTCGCAGTCCGCGGTGGGCGGCGGCGGCCGTTACGACGGCCTCTCCGAGATGATCGGCGGCCCCGAGCTGCCGTCCGTCGGCTGGGCACTCGGCGTGGACCGCACGGTCCTCGCCCTGGAGGCCGAGGGCGTCGACCTTGACCTGCCCGCCACCACCAGCGTCTACGCGGTCCCGCTCGGCGAGGAGGCCCGCCGGGTCCTGTTCGGCGTCGTCACCGAGCTGCGCCGCGCGGGGATCGCGGCCGACTTCGCGTTCGGCGGCCGCGGCCTGAAGGGCGCGATGAAGAGCGCCAACCGCTCGGGCGCCCGCTACACCCTGGTCGCGGGCGAGCGCGACCTCGCCGAGGGCGTCGTCCAGCTCAAGGACATGGAGTCCGGCGAGCAGAGCGCGGTGCCGCTGGCCGAGGTCCCGGCGGAGCTGGCGAAGCGGCTCGGCTGAGAGAGCCGTGAGCGGGGCGCGGGCTGCGGGACCTCAGGTCCCGC
>NZ_JBHXJG010000398.1:0-4368 GCF_042723425.1 Streptomyces sp. NPDC058375
GCTCAGGCGTGCGGGCGCGGCCTCCTGGGTGTCGGTGCCGCCACACCCAGAAGACCGTGCAGGAGACCAGCGCCCAGGCGGCGAGGACCAGGTACGGGAGGACGAACTGGTGGCCCTGGTAGTAGACGGCCGTGTGCTGGGCGTTGACGGAGGCCCCCGGCGGCAGCCAGCGGCCGATGTGGCCGAGCGCCGAGGGCAGCAGCGGCCACGACACCGCCCCGCCGGATGACGGGTTGCCGAGCAGCACCATGACGCCCCAGGTGGGGATCATCGCCCAGCGGCCCATCAGGGTGTTGAACATGGTGAAGACCATGCCGGAGGTGAACATCGTGAACGCCAGGATGAGCCAGGACTGGACGAACGGCAGGTCCACCGCCCCGAGCCACCAGTCCACGGCCGCGGCGATGGCGAACCCGCCGAGCAGGGCGTAGGCGACGGTGAAGGCGATGCGCTCGGCCGGGTTGAGGCCGTGGGCGTGCACGCTGAGCTGGATCGCGCCGAGGAAGCCCATGATGACGGCGGCCAGCGAGATGTAGAACAGGGCGAGCCCGCGCGGGTCGCCCCTCTGGAGCGGCTTGACGTCCCGGACGGTGACCTCGACGCCCGTGGCGTCCCCCACCTCGATCCCGGCCTTGCCGAGCAGCTCCGCCACCGAGGCGCCCGAGGCTCCGGCCACGTCGAGCGCCACCCCGTCGTCGGACGCGCGCACGATCGCGAAGACCTTCTGTTCGTCCAGGGCGCGGCGGGCGTCGGCGACGTCCGGGTAGTCGTGGAGTTCGAGCGAGGCGTCGAGGGCCTTCTCCATCCCCGCGACGAACGCCTCGCCGCGCTCCACCTCCGGCTGGGTGACCAGGGCCGCCGGGATCCGGTGCGGGGTGGGGTTCGCCATCGCGTACGTGTAGGAGCCGGCGAAGAGACCGGCTGCGGCGGCGACGATCAGGACGAGGACGGTCGCGGGCAGGAACGGGCCGTTCTTGTACGCCTCCCAGCGCTCGCGGAGGGTGAGCGGCCGCCCGTGCGCGCCGTGCTTCTCGCTGCTTCCGCTCACGCGGGGTTCCCGTCGTCGTCGTGGCGGGCTCGGCTGGGCTGGACGCGCTTGGGCTCGCCCGGCATCTTCGGATACTCCGGCGGGTACGGCATGTCGCCGAGGCCGCGCTCCTTCTCGTCCCGGTCGGCCAGCTCCAGCAGCCCGTCGAGCCGGAACGCCTCCTGGTCCATGTCGGCGTGGACGTCGCCGAGTTCGGCGTACCGCACCGGGAGCGTCCGGATGTCGAAATCGCGCGGCTCGGCGTCGTCGATCTCGTCCCAGCGCAGCGGCGCGGAGACCGGGGCGTGCGGGAACGGACGTACGGAGTAGGCGGAGGCGATCGTGCGGTCGCGCGCGGTCTGGTTGAAGTCGACGAAGATCCGCTCCCCGCGCTCCTCCTTCCACCAGGCGGTCGTCACCCGCTCGGGCATCCGCCGCTCCAGCTCGCGCCCGGCGGCGATGGTGGCGCGCCGCACCTCGGTGAACGTCCAGGCGGGCTCGATGGGCACGAACACGTGGATCCCGCGGCCGCCGGAGGTCTTGGGCCAGCCGCGTACGCCGTGGTCCTCCAGGACGGAGCGCAGCTCGTGGGCGGCGGTGACGGCGTCGGCGTAGTCGGTGCCGGGCTGCGGGTCGAGGTCGATGCGCAGCTCGTCCGGGTGGTCGGTGTCCCCGGCCCGCACCGGCCAGGGGTGGAAGGTGAGGGTGCCGAGGTTGGCGGCCCAGATCACGGCGGCGAGCTCGGTGGGGCAGATCTCGTCGGCGGGGCGGCCGCTGGGGAAGGCGATCCGGGCGGTGGGGATCCACTCGGGGAGGTTCTTCGGGGCGCGCTTCTGGTAGAAGAAGTCGCCCTCCACCCCGTCCACGAAGCGCTGGAGGGTGGTCGGACGGTGGTTCAGGGCACGGGTGATCCCGGGGCCGACGGCCAGGAAGTACTCGGCCACGTCCCTCTTGGTGTAGCCCTTCTCGGGGAAGTACACCTTGTCCGGGTTGGACAGCCTCACGGCCCGTCCGCCCGCGTCCAGCTCCACCGCTGCTCCCATGACGGCCACCGTAGGCCGGTCGCACATATGCCGCACATCGGGAGACATGGGCGGGTGCGCGGTCCAGAATCGGGCCATGGACCTGCCGGTGATGCCGCCCATCAAGCCGATGCTCGCCAAGTCGGTGGCCAAGATCCCGCCGGGCATGGCGTACGAGGCGAAGTGGGACGGTTTCCGGGCGATCGTGTACCGGGACGGCGACGAGGTCGAGATCGGCAGCCGTACGGGCAAGTCGCTGACCCGCTACTTCCCCGATCTGGTCGACGCCGTTCGGGACAACCTCCCGCCGCGCTGTGTGATCGACGGGGAGATCGTCATCGCGCACGAGGGGCGGCTCGACTTCGAGCGGCTCAGCGAGCGCATCCATCCGGCGGACTCCCGGGTACGGATGCTCGCCGAGCAGACCCCGGCGAGCTTCATCGCCTTCGACGTCCTCGCGGTCGACGACACCTCTGTGTTGAGCACCCCGCAGGTGGACCGGCGGGCCGTGCTGACGGCCGCCCTCGCGGGAGCCTTTGCGCCCGTCCTCCTCGCCCCGTCGACCACGGACATCGAGCTGGCCCGGCAGTGGTTCGACCGGTACGAGGGGGCGGGACTCGACGGGATCGTGGCGAAGCCGCTCGACCTCCCCTACCGGCCCGACACCCGGGTGATGTACAAGATCAAGCACGAACGGACCGCCGACGTCGTGGTGGCGGGCTACCGCGAGCACAAGAGCGGCCCGGTCGTCGGCTCGCTCCTGCTCGGCCTGTACGACACCGGGGGCGTGCTCCAGCACGTCGGGGTCTGCGCGGCCTTCCCGATGAAGCGGCGCGCCGAACTGGCCGAGGAACTCGCTCCGCTGCGCTGCGAGTTCGCCGAGCACCCGTGGGGCGCCTGGGCGGACGCGGCGGCGCACGAGGCCTCCCGGCTGCCGGGGACGCAGAACCGCTGGACCGGCAAGAAGGACCAGTCCTGGGTGCCGTTGCGCCCCGAGCGGGTGTGCGAGGTGGCCTACGACCACATGGAGGGCGACCGGTTCCGGCACACCACGCAGTTCCGCCGGTGGCGGCCGGACCGGTCCCCCGCCGGATGCACGTACACACAGCTGGAGGAGGTCGTCTCCTACGACCTGTCCGAGGTGCTGGCAGGCGGCTGACCCGGCCCCGCCGTGCCCCCCGCTCACGGGCATGGACGGCGGCGGTCGGGGCACGTTCCGGTGGGAGAGGGCCCACCCGCGGCGGGGTGGGCCCTCTCCCGCACCGGTGATGTCGAGGCGAACGGGGACAGGACGATGACCGAAGAACCGAACACCGACCCGGCGGAGCTGCTGAAGGGGCTGACCGTGGACGGCCGCCGTCCCGAGCAGCCCGTCCTGCTGGACGATCAGGGCCGCCCGATCGAGACCTGGCGGGAGAACTACCCGTACGACCGACGGGTGGGCCGCAAGGAGTACGAGCAGGAGAAGCGCGTCCTCCAGATCGAACTGCTGAAGCTCCAGCGCTGGGTCCGGGAGAGCGGGCAGCGGCTGGTGGTCCTGTGCGAGGGCCGTGACGCGGCGGGCAAGGGCGGGACCATCCAGCGGTTCACCGAGCGGCTCAACCCGCGTGGCGCGCGGGTGGTCGCCCTGGAGAAGCCCACCGAGCGGGAGAGCGGGCAGTGGTACTTCCAGCGCTATGTGGCCCAGCTCCCGACCGCCGGGGAGATCGTGTTCTTCGACCGGTCCTGGTACAACCGGGCCGGTGTGGAGCGGGTGATGGACTTCTGCACCACCGAGCAGTACGAGCATTTCCTCAAGCAGGCCCCGCAGTTCGAGCGGATGCTCGTCGAGGACGGCGTGCTGCTGGTGAAGTTCTGGTTCTCGGTCTCCCGCGGCGAGCAGCGGACCCGGTTCGCGATCCGGCAGGTCGACCCGGTCCGCCAGTGGAAGCTGTCACCGACCGACGTGGCCTCGCTGGACCTGTGGGACGAGTACACGGCCGCGAAGGTCGCGATGTTCCGGGCCACGGACACCGAGTACGCGTCCTGGACGGTGGTCAAGAACAACGACAAGAAGCGCGGTCGGCTGGAGGCGATGCGCAGCCTCCTGTGGCGGCTCGACTACGACAGCAAGGACGAGAAGACCATCGGAACACCGGACCCGCTGATCGTGGGTCCTGCGGACACCTTGCTGGAGCCCGGCGAGGAGCAGGCGGATCTCTCACCCACCCCGCTGACCGGCCGGGCGCACGGGCCGGGCAACCATCCCGGCCAGGATTGATCCGGGCCCCTTCCGTCACGGAGCTGAGGAAAGGGGGCTCCTCCACCCGTGGGTGGAGG
>NZ_JBHXJG010000399.1:0-4205 GCF_042723425.1 Streptomyces sp. NPDC058375
CTCCTGTGATCAACGCGTCCGGTGGACTACAGCGCCCCGAACCCCACCCGTCGGGTGGTCGGCTCACCGATCTCCACATACGCGATCCGGTCGGCCGGCACCAGGACCTTGCGGCCCTTGTCGTCCGTGAGGCTGAGCAGCTCCGCCTTGCCGCCCAGTGCCGCGGCGACCGCGCTCTCGACGTCCTCGGCGGAAAGCCCGCTCTCCAGAACGATCTCGCGGGGCGTGTGCTGCACCCCGATCTTGACCTCCACGGCTATGTCCCTCCGACGGTCAGTCCCTGCGCGGCGAACCGCGCCGTACGCAGCCACATTAGCCCGGCGCGAGCGGCGCTCAGGGCCCGACCGGCAACGCCCGCAGCGAACACGGCGTCACACGTCCCGTCACGGTGGGCTCAGTGCTGCTCGACGCCGTGCAGCGGGAAGCCCGCGATGCCACGCCAGGCCAGCGAGGTGAGGAGCTGCACGGCCGTGTCGCGCGGGATCGCGGACCGGCTGGAGAGCCAGTAGCGGGCCACCACCTGGGAGACGCCGCCGAGCCCCACCGCCAGCAGCATGGACTCGTCCTTGGACAGGCCCGTGTCCCCGGCGATCACGTCGGAGATGGCCTCGGCGCACTGGAGGGACACCCGGTCCACCCGCTCGCGCACGGCGGGCTCGTTGGTCAGGTCGGACTCGAAGACCAGCCGGAACGCGCCGCCCTCGTCCTCCACGTACGCGAAGTAGGCGTCCATCGTCGCCTCGACGCGCAGCTTGTTGTCCGTCGTCGAGGCCAGCGCCGTGCGCACGGCCTGGAGCAGCGACTCGCAGTGCTGGTCGAGCAGGGCCAGGTAGAGCTCCAGCTTCCCGGGGAAGTGCTGGTAGAGCACCGGCTTGCTGACCCCGGCCCGCTCGGCGATGTCGTCCATCGCGGCGGAGTGGTAGCCCTGCGCGACGAAGACCTCCTGCGCGGCGCCCAGCAGCTGATTGCGTCGGGCGCGGCGGGGCAGCCGAGTGCCCCGCGGGCGCGCCGCCTCTGTCTGCTCGATGGCTGTCACGCCGCCTCCCAAATATGTGTTCCAGCACAGCCGGTCCGTGCACGCTGCGCCGTACAGCCATCGTACTTTTGGGTAACCCGGGTGTGCGCGGCGCGGACGCAGAATTTCACGGACCGGACGGCTGTGGAAGCCACAGTTCTCTGCGGTCGTGAGCAAACCGGGGCGTATTACCGGTAATCGTCCTCGTCGAGGGGGATCACCCTGCGCTGTTCCGCCACATCGGCCTCATTGGCGGCGGTCGGGTCGACGCTTTCCACCCGCTCGTCGTCCTCGGGCCGGACATCCGCGCGCTGCTCGGCGGCGTCGGCCTCCGGGGCCTCGGGCCCCGGCTCGTCGGGCTCCGTGCCCTCGAAGGTGTCCGGGTCGCTCGGGTCGACCGTCATGTGCAGCTCCCTTCCTGTCGTTCCCCCTGAAGCCTAGGAGTTACCCGTCTACCCCGCGATGCGGCCTTGTGACGGCGAACACATGAATCAGGGCGTGATCGTCTCGTAACATTGGCGTATGTCTTCGACCGAACTGCCGGGTGCCCAGGCCGCCGCCGCCGCGGTGGCCCCCACGGTCAGTGCTGTCCGGGTCGCCGACGGCGAACGGCTGCGCTCCGTGTCCCTGCCGGGGATCGGTCTGAACATCCGCTGCCGGCCGGGAGACCGGACCGGACTGCCCCCCGCGCTGTACGTGCACGGGCTCGGTGGCTCGTCGCAGAACTGGTCCGCACTGATGCCGCTGCTGTCCGACCTGGTCGACGGGGAAGCCGTCGACCTGCCCGGATTCGGGGACTCGCCGCCGCCGGACGACGGCAATTACTCGGTGACCGGACACGCCCGCGCGGTGATCCGGCTGCTGGACGCGGAGGAGCGGGGGCCCGTCCACCTCTTCGGCAATTCGCTGGGCGGCGCGGTCGCCACCCGGGTCGCCGCCGTCCGCCCCGACCTGGTGCGCACCCTCACCCTGATCTCGCCCGCCCTGCCGGAGTGGCGGGTGCAGCGACCGGCCGTCCCGACCGGTCTGCTGGCGGTGCCGGGGGTCGCGTCCCTGTTCGCCCGGCTCACGAAGGGCTGGACGGCGGAGCAGCGGACCCGCGGAGTCATGGCACTCTGTTACGGCGATCCGGCACAAGTCTCCGACGAAGCCTTCCGCAACGCGGTGGCCGAGATGGAGCGGCGGCTGGAGCTGCCGTACTTCTGGGACGCGATGACGCGTTCGGCCCGGGGCATCGTCGATGCGTACACCCTGGGCGGCCAGCACGGACTGTGGCGCCAGGCCGAGCGGGTGCTCGCACCGACCCAGCTCGTGTACGGCGGACGGGACCAGCTCGTCTCGTACCGGATGGCACGCAGGGCGTCCGCGGCCTTCCGCGACGCCCGGCTGCTGACGCTGCCCGACGCGGGGCACGTGGCGATGATGGAGTACCCGGAGGCGGTCGCCCAGGCGTTCCGGGAACTGCTGGACGATAGCGGCGGGAGCTGATCCGGGGCGTGGGACGACACAGTCGAAAGGGCGGGGCGATCCGCCCGGACGCGGCAGCGGCGGAACCGGGCGGCGAGCGCGCCGCGGCGAGGCCCGCCTCCGGCGGCGGCCGGCGCAGGCGGACCGCGCCCGAACGGACCGGTGACGGGCGGAACCTGTTCTCCCCGCTGACCGGTGACGGACAGGGCCCGTTCTCCACCGACGCCCCACAGGTGCGCGGCGGCCACCCCGAACAGCATGAGAAGGGCGGCGGCTGGGGCGGCACCTGGAGCACCGGGCCGCAGCCCCGCTACGGGCAGGGGCCCGGCGCGCCCGCGTCACAAGGCACCCCTTATCCGCGGGCGCCCCACCAGTACCCCGGCCCGGACGGCCGCCCCGGCGACACCCGGCCGAACCCCGGCGGATCGGGCGGGTCCGCCGGGCCCTTCGGATCCCAGGACCCCGCCGCCCGGCAGCAGGCCGTGGCCCGCCAGGTCTCCGCCCAGCGGGCGGCCCAGCGCGCCGCGGACGGCCGTGCGGCACAGCAGCCGACGCCCGACGGACCTCCGGTGCCGGGCCCGCGCCGGGAGTTCCTGGAGGCCTTCGACGCCGACGCCCCGGCGAGCGCCCCCGCCCCCACGCCGCCCGGACCCCCGGGCGGCACCGAGGCGGCGGAGCCGGACGAACGCTCCGCGCCCCGGGGCGGCAAGGGCCGGACGTTGACCGGGATCGCCGCCGCCGCGGTGACGACCGTGCTCGCGGTCGTCGTGGCCGGCCAGGTCGCCGAGGACTCCGGGGGCCGTGCGGCCGCCGCGCGCGCCGCCGATGTGGAGCGGCAGGGCCTGAGCGACGAGGCCTCCCGCTCCGACGCCCGCCCGACCCCGAAGCAGCCCTCGGCGAAGCCCGAGGTGAAGCCCCTCTCGTACGCGGCCAAGATGGCGCAGCCGTATCCGCTCGCCGCCGACCTGAAGGCGAGCGGCACGTTCGAGGCCGTGCCCGGTCTGGCGAAGGCCCCCGGAAAGGGGCAGAAGCACCGCTACCGGATCGACGTGGAGAAGGGACTCGGCCTCGACGCCGGACTGTTCGCCGAAGCCGTGCAGAAGACGCTCAACGACGACCGGAGTTGGGCGCACAACGGGGCGATGACCTTCGAGCGCATCTCGTCGGGGCAGCCGGACTTCGTGATCACCCTCGCCAGTCCCGGGACCACTGGCGACTGGTGTGCCAAATCCGGTCTGGACACCACGATCGACAACGTCTCCTGCGATTCGGCCTCGACCGACCGCGTGATGATCAACGCCTATCGCTGGGCGCAGGGCGCCGCCACCTTCGGTCCGGACAAGATGCTGTCCTACCGTCAGATGCTCATCAACCACGAGGTCGGCCACCGGCTCGGGTACAACCACGTGAGCTGCCGCACGCCCGGCGCCCTGGCCCCGGTCATGCAGCAGCAGACCAAGACCCTTGAGCTCGAAGGCATCAAGTGCAAGGCCAACCCCTGGGTGCACCCCACGGATTGATCCCGGGCCGGCCCGCGGCGGCCCGCCGGGCAGCCCGCAAGGGGCTGGCCCGGGCCTGACCCTCCGTAACAACCGACCGCTGTATCGCGACGGAACGCGACCGGGCCGGGAAAGTTACGACGGTTCACCCCTTTCGGTGGCGCGCCCGCCCCACGGGCGGGGGGCCCCCCGGGGTGACCCGTTCGGGGGGGCCCCCGCCGGGG
>NZ_JBHXJG010000400.1:0-4204 GCF_042723425.1 Streptomyces sp. NPDC058375
GTCTCCTTTACCCGTCGGTACGAGCGTCGGACAATGTGATCTCCAGGACGAAGGGGTGGGAGATGCACAAATCCAGGAGCGCCGCGTTATCCGTGGCTCGGTCGGCCGCCTTACGCCGGGCGCGGGCAGCCGCGCTCATCGGGCTGGCGGTGGCGGCTTCGGCCGGCTGCTCCGGCGGTGACGACGACGGGCGGAAAGGCGAGGCTGCGAAGATCGGCGCTCGTCCGCCGGGGGCCCATAGTTGGACCGGCGAGCCGTGCGACCTCCTGGCGGGCACGGCACCCGCCGAGGGCTTCACGCTCGGCAGCACCACCGAATCCGCCTCCCCCGACGCCCGGGCGGACATCGGCGAGAACGGTGCCCGGCCCCGCTACCGGCAGACCGGCTGCCTCGCGGATCTCAAGGCCCGCGACGGCACGTTCTGGAAGCTCAGCACCACGGCCTCGGTGTACGAGGAGCCCGGGGCCGCCCGTCACGCCTACCGCGTGAAGGAGGACCTCGACCGTGCCCACGGGCGCGGGCCCGGCAAGGTGCACGACGCCGCCTACGCTCTACCCGCCGACGACGGGGGCCGCCCCGGCCGCACCCTCCTCCTGTGGAACGGCGACCTGGTGCTCACGGTGTCCGCGTACGCACCGCACGGGAGCACGGAACGCGAGGTGCGGAAGGATCTTGAACGGATCGTCGGAAACGCGGCGCGCCGCACGGAGGACGGCCTGCGCGATCACGACGCCCCCTCCCCCGCCCCCTGAGGCCCTGTGGCCCTGTGGCCCTGTGGCCCTGTGGCCCTGTGGCCCTGTGGCCCTGTGGCCTGAGGGTCTCCACCGTCCGCCTCGGTGCTTCGGGTCAGGTCTCCGGCCGGGCGTTCGCCACCCGGTCGAGCCACTCCTTCATCAGCGCCGCCTCGGCCGTACTCAGCCCCGCCCCTTGCTCCTGCCGCAGCAGAGCGCTCAACCGGGCCGCCGCCGTGGGGACTTCGGCGTCCGGCGGCGCGCTCGGCGGCGTGCTCGGCGACACGTCCGGGGTGAGCACCGTCGCGTGCAGTGCGTCGCGCACCCGGCGGGACACTTCGATGTCGTCGAACGTCGCCGGGCGGGACACCAGCATCAGAGCCACCCCCACATTGGCTGACATGATCATCTGGGCGGCCAGCTCGGGCGCGACGCGTATCCGGCCCTGGGCCGCGGCCCGTTCGAGGTCCCCGGTCAGGATCCGGTGGGACTCGAGCGCCGCGGCGGGCGGCGTGCGCATCGCCGGCGAGTTCATCAGCCGGTAGAGGTTGCGGTTGTCGAGGGCGAAGGCGACGTGGCTGTCCCACCCCCGGCGCAGGTCCTCGACCGGGTCCGTCGTCTCTCCGCGTTCCCTCTTCGTGGCCAGGTACTTCTCGAAGCCGTGGTCGACGACGGCCGACAGCAGTCCTTCCTTGTCGCCGAAGTGGCGGTAGAGGGCCGGCGCGCCCACCTTCGCCGCCTCGCACACGGCGCGCGTGGAGATGTCACCGTCGGGCGATTCCCTGATCAGGGTGGCGGCCACTTCCAGAATGCGTGTCCGGGTACTCGTACTCACCGGACGGACGCTATCAAGCGGCACGGCGGCGCTCAGACGATGCCGCCGTTGGCCCGCAGCACCTGGCCGTTGACCCAGCGGGCCGGGCAGGCCAGGAAGGAGACCACCTCGGCTATGTCCTGCGGGGTTCCCAGCCTCTCCAGTGGCGGCTGGGCGGCCATCCGCGCGACGGTCTCCTCGTCCTTGCCGTCCAGGAACAGGGCGGTGGCGGTCGGCCCCGGTGCTACGGCATTGACCGTGATGTCCCGGCCGCGCAGTTCTCGGGCGAGGATCAGGGTCATGGCCTCGACGGCGCCCTTGGTCGCGGCGTACGCGGTGTAGCCGGGCAGGGACAGCGAGAGCACCGAGCTGGAGAAGTTGATGACGGCCCCGCCCGCGCGCAATCGCTGCGCCGCCTGCTGGTCCACGACGAACGTGCCCCGGATGTTGGTGCGGTGCATCCGGTCGAGCGTGTCGAGTTCGAGCTCGGCCAGCGGGGCGAGCGCCATGACCCCCGCCGCGTGCACCACCACATCGATGCCGCCGAACGCCGTCTCGGCGGCATCGAAGAGTGCCGCGACGGCGACCTCGTCGGCCACGTCCGCCTGCTGGGCGAAGGCTTCTCCTCCCGCGGCGGTGATGGCGGCGACGGCGGCTTCCGCCTCGCTCCGGTTGCCCCCGTAGCCGACGACGACCGCGAAGCCGTCGGCGGCGAGCCGTTCGGCGCTCTCGCGGCCGATGCCCCGGGAGCCGCCGGTGACCACGGCCACCCGGCGAGGGGCGGGTGCCGCTGCGGATACGGACTGTTCGGTCATGGCGTCACTCCTGGCGACTGGGGTCGCGGTCGTTCCGTGAAACCCGATGAGATCAACGCTAACACCATGACGTTATCACCGCTACCCCTGAAACGTAGCGATGTTCACCTACCGTGCTACCCATCTCCCGCCCCTCCCGTAACACAACAGAACCCGCCGGATACGCCCGGCAGGTTCTGTCATGTGCGCATGCGCGTCAGCACGCACGCGCGTGTACGCGCGAACAGGCTCAGCTCACCGCACTCGCGGTACGCGGGGTCGCCGCAGGGGTGGCGGGCGTCAGAAGCCGTTCGGTGAGATGGCCGAAGACGATGCCGAAGGTGCTCCACAGCGTCGCCTGGACCGCCAGCGTCGAGAGCCGGAACTCCCACAGCAGACCGGCCGGGAAGTCCTTGCCCACCTCGTCGAAGGAGGGCAGGAAGGCGTAGGCGAGGCCGATCAGCAGGATGAAGCCGGCGGCGGCCGCGATGCTCGCGTTCCCGTTGCCCAGGCGCGGGGCGAGCCGCTTGCCGATGATGACGGCGGCGACGGCCAGAAGCACACTGAGGGCGACCATCAGGAAGAACAGGGTGGTGCGCTTGCCGATGGTGTCCGGGTTGCCGACGGCGGGCGGGTTCGCCGGGTACTTGAGGAACGGTACGACGTAGACCGTGAGCAGGGCGGCGCCCGCGATCAGCGCCGCCGTGGCCCGGGGACCGAAGTCGCCGATGCGGCCCAGGGCGTAACAGAACACCAGCGCGGCGATACCGCCCACGGCGACGCCGAAGACCAGTACGCCGGTGGCGAGTCCGCCGGTGGCCTGCATGGTGCGGCTGACCAGTTCCTCGCCGCCGCCGTGGTCGTGGCTGTGGGCCTCTTCGAGGGCGATCGCCGCGTCCACCTGGGACTCACCGAGGAAGTAGGCGACGGCGAGCGCGAGCGCGCCCGCGATTAGGCCCGCGAGCATGCCGCGCACGAGCAGGGCTCTGACAGATATGGAGTTCACGATGGTTTCCTGTTTTCTCTTGCTTCCCGGTTTGCTGACTGCCTGGCGGATTCCCTGATCCCTCAGGGGTCTCCGTGGCCTCAGGTGTCTCAGTGGCAGGGGAAGCCGAGCAGGTGACGGCCGTCGTGGACCCACTCGTGGACGCCTTCGCCCGAGATGAGCGCGGTGGCGCCCTGTTCGGCGCCGACGAAGTACAGCAGGACGAGCATGAGAATGCCGAAGAAGACCGCCCACGGGGCAAGGGCCTTCGCCGAGATCGGGGGGATTCCCGATGCCCCGGTTGCGGGAACAGCGGACTGTGCCATGGCAGTACCTCCTGTGGGAACACGCGTCCCTGTCGTGGTGCCTCAGACGAAGGTGCCGGGTCTGACTTCCCGCACGAAGGCGGGTTCACAGTGGCGCGACCGTGCCGGATTCTCACCGGACTTCCGTCACACCCTCGCCATGGTCGACGTGACCATACCGCCTGTACGCGGGCGCCGCCATGGTCGAATGCGCAGGGTCACGGAACACGGATTCCTTGGGGCGACAGGGCTGTGGGGCCCCTGATGAAGGATTGAGAGCAGGGACATGACAGTACGGGTGATGTTGATCTCACCGGTGATGAACGCGGCGCTGCGAGAGGCCCGCTTCGACGGCGACTCACCCCTCGACCGATCCGGCCGGGAGCGGGCGCGGGCCGCCGCCGGTGCGGTGCCGGCCGCCGGGCTCGCGCTCAGCGGCCCCTCCGTACGGTGCCGCGAGACCTCCGAGGCTCTCGGCCTGGCGGCGGCACGGACCGAACCGGCCCTGGGCGGCTGGGACCTGGCGCGCTGGGCCGGCCGCCGCCTCGACGAGGTGGCGGCCGCCGAACCCGCGG
>NZ_JBHXJG010000401.1:0-4173 GCF_042723425.1 Streptomyces sp. NPDC058375
GGTCCCTCACCGGTCAACTACCGCTATTCGAGCGGTTCAGCGGCATAAGTGCCATCGCCGAGCGGGACATCGGTCAGCTCGAAGCGCCGAGGGTGCCCTCCGTCCACCTGGTGGGTGATGACAGTGCCTGTGGGCCAGGTGGTCTCATACTGCTCCGGGCTGCCGTGAGCACCAGCGGTGCGCAGCAAGGTGTAACGGCGGAGTGAGCGGGCTCCTCCTACCGGCGTACTGTCTTCGCCCTCTCCGGTTTCGCGGACGCGCATCCACCGCCACGTGGCGGTGGCGCCCGCTAGTACGCCGGCACCGACGATTGAGCTGACCAGACCGGGCACATCGATGAACTGCGGCATGGATCGGGCCTCAATCCGAGATGCGAACAGCATGGACAACGGCGAGACGTAAACACGAATTGCCGTCTGAGAGCCGGTACCGTCCGCTTTCCGAAAGGACCGCGCCGACTCTGCAGGAGCAGGGTGTTAGATGCACACCCTTCAAGTTCTTCGTCATTCGTCGTCTTCGCCTGAGATGTAGATGCCCAAGAAGGGCCTGCCGTCGTCCGGCTGATGCGTCGCCTGTGCGTCGCGCTCGGCCCCTTAAGCCCGCGCACGGCCCCCCGTACACGCGACGGCTTTCCTCTATCCACTGCGACGGCGGCGGTCCGCAGCCCGCGCGACGTCGCCCGGGAGAGCCGATGGTCGGGCAACGCAGTGCCCCCTCCGAAGCAACAACCCGAGCTGAACTCATTTATTTATCCTGAGTACGGAGCTTCCGAGGATCACCTCGTAGGAATTACGGTTCTTCCCGAGTCGCGATCCGCGCAGACCGATAACGGGATCGGTAAGAGACCGAGCAACGTCGACTGGGTAGGGAAATCCGGTCCACTCCAATTCCCACTCGTACCCGGCTCCCCAAAGTCGCCTTTCAGGCCACTCGACGCGACGACGCTCACTCTCCGGGCGCTCCAGGGGATCCCAGTACCAATTTCCCGTTGCCCATCTTTTACGTGGGTCTTTCGTCGACATGCGAGCCACCAGCCCCGCCAGCAATCGGCGCGCGTTTCTGGCCATCGACGGAAGATCGGATACTAGCCGCTCTTCTTCACGATTCATCGGGACATCCGACATAGGCAGGAGGCGAGCAGATTTTGGGTAATGAACGCCGATCGATTTGCCATCCGATCGGGACGTGGTGACGATCTCGGCTCCGGTAGGAACGTGGCGGGCTACATATGTGCGGCCATGGGAACGCAGTAGCCGCATCCCCGGAATTCCTATAACGGGGGAATCGACCCTAGGGACAATTCGCTCCATCACATTATCGGGCGCATTCGTAATAAGCACCAATTGCTTCCACCGAGGGGAAACCGTGATTGTGTACCATGTGAGCGTACTTAGATCCCACTTGCCGGGGGGTGCACCAATTGAGCCACGATTAAATAGACCGAGCGCCATAATTGAGCGGAAATTTAGCTGCAGCTCATCGCAAGAGTCGAGACCGTGATCGTAAGCCTGAGGGTCCGACTCCGAAGGCACCACGTTCTTGAACTCCGGTGGCACATGGGGAGCCTTCAATTTCCGACCGATACCAGTAAAAGCCGCTTCATACGACTCGTCGGTGTAGCTCTTGCGAATGTGCGCAGCCCGTCGCTGACCAGAATTTGACATGGATCACCCCAACGTCGCACCGGTCGACACTTAGGTCACACGTCAAAGAAACGCTGCTGCCACTGTTATGCAGAGTAGGTGCACCACACCCGCAAGACGACACGCCTGGTACCGGGCCCGGGTGTCGATGTCTCCTGGTTCTCTACAAACCAGCCGATCAAGTCGGATGACCGTAGTATAACCAGGGCGCGCCGCCATGTTCCAACTTCCCGTCAGGCATGGAGGGGTGAGCGCCGTGACTGCGTCTCGCGTCGCGGTCGAGCCCCTCGCCGACCGCAGCCGTGACCTGTACGCCGCGGCTGAGGAACGCCTCCGTGAGAAAAGAAAGTAGGGGTACGTCGAAGTCCTCGGCATAGCCATCGGCAAGCTCCTCGATGTGCCGCCCAAGGCGATCGACAGCTTCGAGCTGGAACAACTGGGCCTCACCACTCGGCCGGTGTACTAGACCCAGGGCCGAGGCGACGCCTTCGCCGCAGCTCTGGCCGCACTGACGATCAGCGCGTCGTCGAGCGTGCTCATCCGGGCATTGATCCCGGCGCGGCTGCCGGGCACCTCCACCTCGAACTGGCCGTGACTCCCTCGAGAGTGGTCCCGATCAGGTCGGCGAAGGCACGGATCTGCTCCATTCCGCCTGGCCGAGAGATCCTTCGCCGTGCACCTCGAACGCCCGGCGGGCGGCTGTGAGAAGGGGCATGCGCCGCTGAGAGGTAACGGCGGGCAGGAGGCGTTGTCAGAGGCGGGCAGTACTGTCTGCAGAGCCGACGAGATGGGGGACAGGGTGGCTGGGGGCAACTTCCACGATCGTGCCGACGAACCGGCTCTGCTGTACGTCATACGGCACGAAAGACTGGCTGCGCTCAAGGTCGGCGTGGTGAGTGCCGCTTCACGTGAGGCGCGGCTGAGGGCTCACGCGCGGCAGGGCTGGGTGACAGAGATGGTGACGGAGTTCGAGACCGGCCGCCAGGCCCTGCAAGCCGAGCGTGCCGTGCTGGGATTTCTTCGGGAGTGCGGGGCCACCGATCGGCTGCGTCAGAGGGAAATGCCTCAAGGCGGGTACAGGAGACCGTCGCACATGCCGACCTGGTAGATCTCGACGGTGACCTTCTTGCAGCGATCGCTAAAGCGGCCGGCCGCATCATCCGCCGAGCCCATAGTCCTCTGCACCAATGGACTCGTGACTACTTCGCTGCGGGGAAAGCCGCGCTAGACCTGATCGACGAAGGGCACAAGGAGCTCGCCAGGGAACATCTCCATACCTTGCTGGAACTGGGTGAGGAAATGATCCGCCGTCTGGGGCCCTGCGAGACGCAGGAGGCACCCATGTCCGTGTGAACGCCCGCGCCCGACCTGACAGTAGCCCTATGCAGTTTCGTTTGGATCAGTGAGACGTTGATGTGAGCGTGTCGCTGACTGACGCCCAGTCGGGTGGGTGCCGGGGGGACTGCCGCACGGATAGGTGACACCTGGCCTGGCTTGCTGAGAGGCGGCGGGGTCTCGGTGCTTACATCTGCCGAGCCACGAACCGGTCTTCGGTCTGCTGCTGGGACAGTAAGCCGGCGATGGCTTGGACGGTGTCGTCCATGTGCTCTCGGCGGCCGAGATGGCGTGCCAGTGCTCGCCAGTACTTCAGGTGGCCGATGCTGTGTTCGACACGGATGCGGCGTGAGGTAAGACGCCGGTTCAGCTGCCCGAGTCCGCTCTCTACGCACAAGGAGCAACAGAGGCGCGGGCTCCGCTGCGGCACAACCGCCTGATCGTGCCGCAGCATGGGCCGCGAAGCCGGTGCGCCCGAAAGCAGGCCGCCCGCCCAAAGCAGCAGCGGGCGGGCCTTGGCCTCCGCCAGACAGGGCATTCGACTGTGCCTACTTCCCCCAGGTCCTGCTCGACGCGCTACAGGCCGAACGTGGTCTCTTCGCCCAGGGCCTGCCGTGGTCGGCCGAGCCGAAGTCCGGGTGAAGGCGGACCAGCGGTTCCACAGCGACCGCTGGCAGGAGAAGGCTGACGGCCTCGGCTACACGCCCGAGCAGGCCGCGGCCTTGGTCCGAGCCTTCTAGGCATAGGAGGAGCCCTCGTGGCAGGCCGTCCGCTTGATGGGGCGTACTCACACCGCACGGTCCGGGAACGTCGCCCTCGCCCAGTACGGGTGCGTCATCACACATTGGTGAGCACCTTGCCGGATACCGGGCCCGGATCCTGGAGCTGACTCAGCCCCTCGCATGGAGTGGGAAGGGGTACTCGTTTCGGTGCTACCAGTCGTCACGCGCGGTCTGTCCTGGTTCTCGAACCGAACCGACTCGCGGCGCGTACTGAACGCAGCGGGGAAGAAGCCGTTGATTCGGTAGCGCTGCTGGTGGAATACGACGGTGAACCCCATAGCCCAATGCTCGAACAGGTCGTCGATGACGATTAGAGGCCATCTCATTTGGGTGACTCGGTATTCTGTGAGTCATGGTGGGGATCGTTGAGCGGTTGGTGCCGGACGAGTTGTGGGAGTTGTTCCAGCGGGTGG
>NZ_JBHXJG010000402.1:0-4171 GCF_042723425.1 Streptomyces sp. NPDC058375
CTCCGGGGGTGCCGGCCCTTCCGGGTTCGGTGGCGTCGGCCTCAGCCGGTCGCTCCCACCACCAGGAGCAGGACGGCCCCCGCGACGGCCGGGGCGATCACCTCGTACGCCCAGCGCGCCGAGCCCCGGTCCGCGCCCTCGGGGGTCGTGTCACCGGCCCGCTCGGCGATGTCCCGCAGATCGCGGACGGTCTGGTCGGCCGAGGCAGTGCGCCCGGCGGAGTCGCGGACGTCGGCGCTGACCGACGTACGGCCGTAGGGGTCGTCGTGCGCCGCGCGGGCCGCGCTGCGCGCCGCGCGCTTGCGGGCGCGCAGGGAGACGGGGATCGCCCACAGCTGGTACTTCGTGCCGTCCTGGGTGAGCAGTTCGGAGGAGTACGAGGCCCGTACGTCGGCGACCTCGGTCCAGGGGAGCTGGATCGTCCGGAACGGGTTGCGGACCCGGATGTGCTCGTCGTTGGCGAAGACGGCGGGCCGCAGGGTGAACGCCACCACCAGCGGCACCACGAGGAGCAGCCCGGCCAGCGCGAGCCACGGCGTACGCCCCTCGCCCCGGATCATGGCGTCCCCGCCCATCCAGGCGATCAGCAGGAGCAGCAGCGACCCGCAGACCAGCGCGGCCACGGAACGGTAGGTCCGGTCGGCGGGGGGCGGCTCTGCGGGAGGTGTGGGGCTCGTCATGGGGCCGATTCTGCCCGATGGCCGTCCGGCCCGGCGGAGCGCCCGCCCGCGCTCGCGCTCCGGGGTCGAATCGCACGGATCGCCCGGCCCCCTGTACAGGTCGCTACGCGCGTAGATATGCTCCTCTGGTGACCATGCCCACCACTGCTCCCGCATTTTCCGACGCGACGGCGTCCGACAGTGCGCTGCGCCGCTTCCTGTTCGGGCTGCCCGGCGTCGACGCCGTCGGCCTCGAAGCGCGCGCCGCATCCCTCGGAACCCGTTCGATCAAGACGACGGCCAAGGCGTACGCCATCGATCTCGCCATCTCGATGATCGACCTGACGACGCTGGAAGGCGCGGACACCCCGGGCAAGGTCCGGGCTCTCGCCGCCAAGGCCGTCAACCCCGACCCGACCGACCGCACGACGCCGCGCACCGCCGCGGTCTGCGTCTATCCCGACATGGCGGCCACCGCCGCCGCCGCGGTCGCCGGCTCCGGTGTGAAGGTGGCGTCCGTGGCGACCGCCTTCCCGGCGGGCCGTGCCGCGCTGGACGTCAAGCTCGCGGACGTCCGCGACGCCGTGTCGGCCGGGGCCGACGAGATCGACATGGTGATCGACCGGGGGGCGTTCCTCTCCGGCCGGTTCCTGAAGGTGTACGAGGAGATCCTCGCCGTGAAGGCGGAGTGCGGCGAGGCCCGCCTCAAGGTGATCTTCGAGACCGGCGAGCTGTCCACGTACGACAACATCCGCCGGGCCTCCTGGATCGGCATGCTCGCGGGCGCGGACTTCATCAAGACCTCGACCGGCAAGGTGGCCACCAACGCCACCCCCGCCAACACCCTCCTCATGCTGGAGGCGGTCCGGGACTTCCGGGCGGCCACCGGCGTACAGATCGGCGTGAAGCCGGCCGGCGGCATCCGCACCACCAAGGACGCGGTGAAGTTCCTGGTCCTGGTGAACGAGACCGCGGGCGAGGACTGGCTGGACCCGCACTGGTTCAGGTTCGGCGCGTCCAGCCTGCTCAACGACCTGCTGATGCAGCGCCAGAAGCTCAGCACCGGCCGTTACTCCGGCCCCGATTACGTGACGGTGGACTGATAGCCATGGCATCCGCATTCGAGTACGCACCGGCGCCGGAGTCCCGTTCCGTCGTCGACATCGCCCCGTCGTACGGGCTGTTCATCGACGGCGAGTTCACCGAGGCCGCCGACGGCAAGGTCTTCAAGACCGTCTCGCCGAGCAGCGAAGAGGTCCTGTCCGAAGTCGCGCAGGCGGGCGCGGCGGACGTGGACCGGGCCGTGAAGGCGGCACGGAAGGCGTTCGAGAAGTGGTCGGCGCTGCCCGGCTCCGAGCGCGCCAAGTACCTGTTCCGGATCGCCCGGATCATCCAGGAGCGCAGCCGCGAGCTGGCCGTCCTGGAGACGCTCGACAACGGCAAGCCGATCAAGGAGACCCGCGACGCGGACCTCCCGCTGGTCGCCGCGCACTTCTTCTACTACGCGGGCTGGGCCGACAAGCTGGACCACGCGGGCTACGGGGCCGACCCGCGCCCGCTGGGGGTGGCAGGCCAGGTCATCCCGTGGAACTTCCCGCTGCTGATGCTGGCGTGGAAGATCGCTCCGGCGCTCGCCACGGGCAACACGGTGGTCCTGAAGCCCGCCGAGACGACGCCGCTCTCCGCGCTCTTCTTCGCGGACATCTGCCGCCAGGCCGGGCTGCCCAAGGGCGTCGTCAACATCCTCACCGGTTACGGGGACGCGGGCGAGGCGCTCGTCACGCACCCGGACGTCAACAAGGTCGCCTTCACCGGTTCGACCGCCGTCGGCAAGGCCATCGCGCGCTCCGTCGCGGGTACGGACAAGAAGGTCACCCTGGAGCTGGGCGGCAAGGGCGCGAACATCGTGTTCGACGACGCCCCGATCGACCAGGCCGTCGAGGGCATCGTCACCGGGATCTTCTTCAACCAGGGCCAGGTCTGCTGCGCGGGCTCCCGGCTGCTGGTCCAGGAGTCGGTCCAGGACGAGGTGCTGGACGCGCTGAAGCGCCGGCTGTCCACCCTCCGTCTCGGCGACCCGCTGGACAAGAACACCGACATCGGCGCGATCAACTCCGCCGAGCAGCTCGCCCGGATCACCACCCTGGTGGAGACCGGCGAGGCGGAGGGCGCGGAGCGCTGGAGCGCCCCCTGCGAACTGCCGTCGTCGGGTTACTGGTTCGCGCCGACCCTCTTCACCAACGTCACGCAGGCCCACACGGTCGCCCGTGACGAGATCTTCGGCCCGGTCCTCTCGGTGCTCTCGTTCCGTACCCCGGACGAGGCCGTCGCCAAGGCCAACAACAGTCAGTACGGCCTCTCGGCCGGCATCTGGACGGAGAAGGGCTCCCGCATCCTCGCGGTCGCGGGCAAGCTCCGCGCGGGCGTCGTCTGGGCCAACACGTTCAACAAGTTCGACCCCACGTCGCCGTTCGGCGGCTACAAGGAGTCGGGCTACGGCCGCGAGGGCGGCCGCCACGGCCTGGAGGCGTACCTCGATGTCTGACCAGAACCGTCTTGGTGTCTTCAAGACCTACAAGCTGTACGTCGGGGGCAAGTTCCCCCGCTCCGAGAGCGGCCGGGTGTACGAGGTGACCGACTCCAAGGGCCAGTGGCTCGCCAACGCGCCGCAGTCCTCCCGCAAGGACGCGCGCGACGCGGTCGTGGCCGCGCGCAAGGCGTTCGGCGGCTGGTCGGGCGCGACCGCGTACAACCGCGGCCAGGTCCTCTACCGCGTCGCGGAGATGCTGGAGGGCCGCAAGGAGCAGTTCGTCCGCGAGGTGGCGGCCTCCGAAGGGCTGTCGAAGTCCAAGGCGGCGGCCGTCGTCGACGCGGCGATCGACCGCTGGGTCTGGTACGCGGGCTGGACCGACAAGATCGGGCAGATCTCCGGCGGGGCCAACCCGGTCGCGGGCCCGTATCTCAACCTCTCCACCCCCGAGCCGACGGGTGTCGTCGCGGTCCTCGCACCGCAGAACTCGTCGTTCCTCGGCCTGGTCTCGGTGATCGCCCCGGTCATCGCGACCGGCAACACGGCGGTCGTCATCGCCTCCGCCGACGCCCCGCTGCCCGCGCTCTCGCTGGGCGAGGTGCTGGCCACCTCGGACGTACCCGGCGGTGTGGTCAACATCCTGTCGGGCGCGACGGCGGAGATCGCCGCCCCGCTCGCCGCCCACCAGGACGTCAACGCGATCGACCTCACCGGCGCGGACACCGCACTGGCGAAGGAGCTGGAGATCGCGGCGGCCGACAACCTGAAGCGCGTCCTTCGTCCACAGCCTGTGGACGCGGATGGCGCGTCGGACTCCACGGACTGGCTGGCCTCCCCCGGCACGCACCGCCTGACGGCGTTCCTGGAGACCAAGACGGTCTGGCACCCGACGGGTGCGCTGGGGGCCTCGGGCTCGTCGTACTGAGTACGGACAGCGCCACAGGTACCCGAACGGGGCCGCCCTCCCACCCCGGGGCGGCCC
>NZ_JBHXJG010000403.1:0-4167 GCF_042723425.1 Streptomyces sp. NPDC058375
GGACACGGCGTAGGCCTCGATCGCGTCCCGCTGGTACTCCGCCAGCCCCGGGGCGATGGCCTCGTACGCCGCGCGCCAGTCCTCGTTCTCCACGCAGGAACGCCCGATCGCGCGGTACTCGTCGGCGGACACGGCCTGCAGGGACGTGAGCGACCGGTACTGCGCGTCGATCTCGGCCTGCACGGGCTCGGCGTCCGCCGGGGCGCCCCCGGCCATGTGCTCGGCCAGCCGGATCATCAGCGCCGTGCGCTCGCGCTGCCCGGCCTCGACCTCGGCCGGGGTCATGGCGGCGGCCCGCCGCCCCGCCTCCCCGGCGAGCCCGGGAAAGTCGCGCAGGTTCTCCTCGTACCGGGAGGGCTGAACGCCCTCGAACAGGTTCTCCGGTCGGTTGATCGCGGTCATGGTCGTGCCGTCCTTCCTGGAATGTTCCAACTCGGCGATCGTGCGGGCGACGGTCGCGGCCAGGGCGTCCAGCCGGTCCCGCTCGGAGAGCAGCCGCAGATGGTGTCCCCGCAGGGCCTCCACCGTGTCGACCTGGGCGGCCAGGACCCTGCCGATCTCCGGCAACCCGACGCCCAGTTCCCGCAGGACGAGGATCTGCTGCAGCAGCAGGAGTTGGTGCTCCTCGTAGTAACGGTGGCCGTTGGAGCCGATCCGGGCCGGCGGCAGCAGACCGATCTCGTCGTAGTGCCGCAGGGTCCGGGCGGTCACCCCCGACATGCGGGCGACCTCGGAGATCGGCCAGTCCATCGCCACATCCTCACTCCCTGACGAGCACTCCCTCACGAGCGCCTCACCGGGCCGGTTTCTCCGGCCCTGGTCATGACCGTAGAAGCTGCCGCAGCGGCAACTTCAAGCCCGGATCCGCGCCGGATCCAGGCCGGTCGGGCTCAGCACTCGCCCTCTTCGACGGCGATGGAGAGGCTGACTTCGACGCTCGTCAGCGCCGATTCCGGTTCCGTTGGTGACACACTCAGGCAGAACGCGGCGTCGACGTCCGTCGCCGTGACCTCGAACAGGTCGACGGAGGTGGCCGCGTCCTCGTCGTAGGGATCGTTCGCTTCCTCGACGGACACCACGCCGCCGATCGAGGGGCCTTCGCCGCTCTCCTCCAGCGCGTCGCGGATCATGCTCTCGTAATCGCCGGCCCACGACCCCACGGTCTGCGGCGTCGCCTCCAGGTTCCGGACGGCCACGTTCACGGCGTCGCGCAGCTCGCCCTCGCTCCACGAAGAGCTCGCGTGGAGGTAGTACATGCCCCCGGCGGCGAACAGCAGGGATCCGATGATGAGGCCCGCCCCGACCGGATTTCTCGGGTTGTAGACATAGCGACTTGTTCCCCAGTTCGAGCGGACGAATATCGGCTCGTCGTCATGGTCCTTGCTCATGTCCGGGAGCCTAGTTGTCGGTTGTTCCCGGCCGGCGGGGCGGTTCGCGACGCACCCGCGCGCGGTCTCTTCACCGGAAGTGGGGCAACGATCACCGCCCGGTGCGCGTCTGATCAAGCGTGATGGATTCTCCTGAGTCTCCGGACTCCGATGACCGCTACGACGACGATGACGCGAGCGTCCGCCCCGGCCCCTGGTGGCGCCATGCGCTGTGGGTGGCGGCCGTCACCGCCGCCGGAGTGGCGCTCGGCTGGGTGGGCGCCCTGTTCCGGATCGGACCGGAGGAGTTCGGCCTGCCGCCCGCCGCTCCGGGAGCGCTCTGGCCCTATCTGCTCACCTGGGCCGCGATCGGCGTGGCCCTGGCCGCCGTGCTGCGGTTCGTGGCGGCCAGGGTTCCGGTCTACGAACCGGAGAAGGCCCTCATCGGGGCCGTCCTGATCGGTACGCGTCTCTCGCTCGGATGGCGGCCGGAGGCCCTGGAAGTCGCCGGTCTGGCCGCGGCCGCGCTGCTGCTGGTGGTCCTATGGTGCGCCGTCGCCCTGCGCGGCGCGGACGTCGTGCGACGGTCCGAGGAGGCCTCCCGCCCGGCCTAGGGCAAGTCGGCGGCCGCTCGCCGGGCCCCGGGACACGCCGACCGAGGGGCCGGGGATACGTCAGGCTCGCGGGCACACTGGGACAGCCCCCGAATCCCCGTACGAAGGAGCGTCCAGTGGCCCTCACCCGTGAAGAGCGCGAACAGTTCCTCGCCGAACCCCATGTCGCCGCACTGGCCGTCGCGTCGGGGGAGGGCGACCGGGCCCCGCTCAGCGTGCCCATCTGGTACGAGTACGAGGCAGGCGGCGATGTCCGGATCCTCACCGGCCGCACCTCGCGCAAGGCCGAACTGATCGCCGCTGCGGGCCGGTTCACGCTGCTGGTCGACCGGCTGGAGCCGACCATCCGGTACGTCTCCGTCGAGGGGCCCGTCGTCGACACCCGCCCCGCCACGCGCGCCGACCTGGAGCACGTGTCGGCGCGCTACCTGCCGACCGAGAAGGTCGCCGGTTACGTGGAGTTCGCCTGGGAGAACCACGGCGAGCAGGTGGTGATCACCCTGCGCCCCGAGCGCTGGGTCAGCTCGGACCTCGGCCAGGTCTGAGCCCCGGCCGTGCGGCCTCCACCCGGAAAGCCCCGGCCGTGCGGCCTTCACACGGGCGAGGCCCCGCCCCGGCCGGGGCCTTCCACGTGTGGCGACGCCGACACGGGGGAGGCGTGCCCCATGCACTCCTGGACCTTTGAGGACATGCCCGACCTCGGCGGCACCACCGCCGTGGTCACCGGCGCCAACAGCGGCATCGGCGCGGTGACCGCCCTCGTGCTGGCCCGCTCCGGCGCCCGTACCCTCCTCGCGTGCCGCGACCCGGAGCGCGGCCGGCGTGCCGTGGACGCCGTGCGCCGGGCCGCCCCCGGCTCGGACGTACGGCTCGTCCGCCTCGACCTGGCCGATCTGAGCAGCGTGGCCGAGGCCGCCGAGGTCATCGGCAAGGAGGTCGACGGGCGGCTCGACCTGCTGGTGAACAACGCCGGGGTGATGGCCCTGCCGCTCCTGCGTACCGCGGACGGTTTCGAGATGCAGTTCGGCACCAACCACCTGGGCCACTTCGCCCTGACGCTCCGGCTGCTTCCGGTCCTCGGGGTCCGGGGCCCGGCGCGCGTGGTGACCCTCTCCTCGCTCGGCCACCGTATCGGCCGCATCGATCTCGACGACCTCAACGCCGAGCGCTCTTACAGCAAATGGGGAGCCTACGGCCAGTCCAAGCTCGCCAATCTCCTGTTCACGAACGAGCTGGACCGGCGGGCCCGCGCCGCCGGCCGGGACCTGATCGCCCTGGCGGCCCATCCCGGCCTCTCCGCAACGGAGTTGGGACAGGCCGGGCCGCGTCTCGGCGGGCGGAACTGGGCCGCGAAGCTGGAGCGGACCTCGCGGCTGTACACCCAGCCGGCGTCGGCGGGCGCCCTGCCCGTCCTGTACGCGGCGACGCTGCCCGACGCCCCGGGCGGCTCCTACTACGGCCCCTCCCGCCTCGGCGAGACCCGGGGAGCCCCCGCCCCCGCCCGGAAGTCGCACCGCGCCCAGGACGCCTCCACGGCACGGGCATTGTGGGACGAGTCGGCCAGGCTGACCGGGCTGGACGCCGACGCCGCATGACGGGCCCCAGGGTCGCACGAAAACAAGTCGTGTGGTCCCGGGGCACGTTGCTAGGAAGGGGCCATGGACACCGATGCGCTGGATCGCCCGAATCCGCTGGACCGTCTGATCGCCGAGCGAGCCTGCGAACGGCTGATCGTCGAGTTCGTCCGCAGGCTCGATCTGGGCGAACCCGCCGATGTGGCCGAGCTGTTCACCCCGGACGGGGTGTGGGAGTGGGCCGAGGGGGGCCGGCGGATCGAGGGCCGGGACGCCCTGCGCGCCTACTTCGCCGGCCGCCCCGCCGACCGGCTCTCGCGCCGTCTGTGCACCAACATCCTGGTGACCCTGACGTCCGCCGCGACCGCGACCGCGAGCACGTACTTCACGACGTTCCGCGTGGACGGCCACACCGGCGGCATGCTGCCGCCGCGCCTCCCCGTGCAGGTCGGGCGCTACGAGGACACGTTCCTCAAGGTCGACGGCCGGTGGCTCCTCGCCGCGCGGGAGCTGTTCCTCGACTTCGGGGGCCCGACCGAACGGCTGGGTCCGGCGGACGCCCGGCGCGAGGCGTAGGAGGGGAGAAGCCCGGTGCCCGGCAGGTACGCCTGC
>NZ_JBHXJG010000404.1:0-4166 GCF_042723425.1 Streptomyces sp. NPDC058375
GGTTGTGCGGGCCCCCGCTGCTTAGACGCCGCAGGGGCTGGTTGTGCGGGCTTCCGTTGCTCAATCGCCGGAGGGGCTGGTTGTGCGGGCCCCCGCTGCTCAATCGCCGCAGGGGCTTGGGTTGCCGCTGGAGGGGCCGGAACGTGAGGCCCCGCTGGTCAAGCGCGGGGCGCGGGCGGACCCGGTTGGTGTGCGTCACACGCGGAGGCGGTTACGTGCGCGCCCCGCCCCGCCTATCGTCGAGCCATGTTCGCCGCCTACGCAGCCCGCATCGACCCCGACCAGCCCCTCACCGGCCTGGAGCTGGGCGAGCGCCCGGCCCCCGAGGCGCGTCCCGGGTGGAGCACCGTCACCGTCCGGGCCGCCTCCCTCAACCACCACGACCTCTGGTCCCTCCGGGGCGTCGGCCTCTCGCAGGACCGGCTGCCGATGATCCTCGGCTGCGACGCGGCCGGCGTCGACCAGGACGGCAACGAGGTCGTCCTGCACTCCGTCATCGGGCAGTCCGGGCACGGCGTCGGGCCCGACGAGCCGCGCTCCATCCTCACCGAGCGCTACCAGGGCACCTTCGCCGAGCAGGTCACCGTCCCCACCTGGAACGTCCTGCCCAAGCCGAAGGAGCTCAGCTTCGCCGAGGCCGCCTGCCTGCCGACCGCCTGGCTCACCGCGTACCGGATGCTGTTCACCAACGCCGGGGTGCGGCCCGGCGATTCCGTGCTCGTCCAGGGCGCCGGAGGCGGGGTCGCCACCGCCGCGATCGTGCTCGGCAAGGCCGCGGGACTGCGGGTCTTCGCCACCAGCCGGGACAAGGCCAAGCGCGAGCGGGCGGTCGAACTCGGCGCGCTGGAGGCGTACGAGCCCGGCGCCCGGCTTCCGCAGCGCGTGGACGCCGTCATCGAGACCGTGGGGGCCGCCACCTGGTCCCACTCCGTGAAGTCGCTGCGTCCCGGCGGCACCCTCGTCATCTCCGGGGCCACCAGCGGCGACCGGCCCACGCACGCCGAGCTGACCCGGATCTTCTTCCTGGAGCTGAAGGTCGTCGGCTCCACCATGGGGTCCAAGGACGAGCTGGAGGACCTGCTCGCGTTCTGCGCGACCACCGGCGTGCGCCCGGTCATCGACGAGGTGCTGCCGCTGGACCGGGCCCGGGAGGGGTTCGGGCGGCTGGAGTCCGGCGATCTGTTCGGGAAGATCGTGCTCACGCCGACCTCCTAGATCCCCCAAAGACTCCTCCACTCCGCATACTTGAACAAGTCTCAGCTTTGCTGATGAGATGCCGCCCATGCGAATGGGCAGAGCACTCATGGCAGTTGTCGTCGCGTCCGTGCTCGCGGCGGGGGCCCTCGCCCCCGCCGCCTCGGCGCGCCCCGCACCCGTCTCCCCGTCCCCGTCCTCGTACGAACGCGCCGTCCCGCCCCTCACCGACGACCGCGGGCGCACCCTCACCCTGCGCGGCTGGAACGTCGAGGACAAGGCGAACCGCGGCGAGGACGCCCTCGCTGCCATCACCGAACGGCACTTCCGCGACCTGCGGGCAGGCGGCTTCAACTTCGCCCGGCTGCTGGTCTTCTGGGACGACCTGGAGCCCCGGCGCGGGCAGTACAGCGCGCGCTACCTCCGCAAGATCGAACGCATCCTGGACTGGGCTCACAAGCACCGCGTCCACGTCCTCATCGACGCCCACCAGGACGTCTTCGGGCCGGCCTTCGGTCACCGGGGCATCCCGGAGTGGGCCACCAGGACCGACGGGCTGCCGTTCACGCCGAACCCCGACGACTGGTTCTCCGAGTATTTCCAGCCCGCCGTCCAGCGGGCCTTCACCCACCTCTACGAGGACCCCGACCTCCAGCGCGCCCAGGCCGCCATGTGGCAGGTCCTGGCGGAACGCCTCCGCGACCACCCGGCCGTCATCGGCTACGACCTGATCAACGAGCCCATGGGGGAGCTGCGTCCCGGCGAGGACCTGCCCGCCGCCGCCCGCCGCATCGAGGCCCAGCACCTCACCCCGATGTACAACCGGCTCGCCCGCGCCGTCCGGGCGAAGGACCGTTCCACCTGGATCTTCGCCGAGCCCACCCCCATCGTCGGCGAGGGCGTGCCCACCGGTCTCGGCCGGATCCACGACAGCCGGACCGTGTACGCCCCGCACTTCTACAACACCGCCATGGAAGCGGGCGCCGACTACGACCCGGACGCGGGCTGGATCGAGGCGTACGAGACCGCCGTCACCGCCTACCCGGCCCGCCACCGGATGCCCGTGGTCGTGGGGGAGTGGGGGCCGCTGAACAACGCCCTCCCCAACATGGGCCGCTTCTACCGCGAGGCCGTCGCCTCCCTGAACCGCTACAGCTCCGGCTGGGCGGGGTACGTCTGGTGTTACGGCGGTGGGTACTGCGCCGTCGACGAGCGCGGCCGCTTCCGTGCGAACAAGGAGCAGACCGCCACCCCGTACGCCCCGGCCGTCGCGGGAACCGTTCGCTCCGAGACGTACGACGCGGGCAGCCGCACCTACCGCCTGGCCTACCGGGCCTCCGCACGCCCCGGGGTGACCGAGCTGTCCCTGCCGCCGTCCTCCCGGGGATGGCGGGTCTCCGTCACCGGCCCGGCTCATGTCCTCGGCAAGGCGTCGCGCGGTGGGTGGCCCCTCGTGCTGGCGTGGCCCGGGGCCGAGGTGGTGGTGACCGTGCGGGAAGCTGGCCCGCATGGACGAACTGACCACCCCTGAAGGGTTTCTGCTGCGCCCCTGGCTGCCCGACGACGCCTCGGCGGTGCTCCGCGCCTTCACCCCGGCGGAGATGGACCGCCAGACGGACCGGCCCGTGGACGACCGGTCCGGGGCGCTGGCCTGGATCGCGGACCGCGCGCGTGAACGCGGTGCGCGCGCCGGCTACTCCTGGGCCGTCGTGGGGGAGGAGGGGGAGGCGCTCGGCTGTGTGGCGCTCAACGTCGTCAACCGCACGCACGACAGCGGCTGGGTCTCCTACTGGACCACCGAATCCGCGCGCGGCCGGGGCGTCGCCCCGGCCGGCGTGCGGGCGCTCGCGCGCTGGGCCTTCGGCGAGCTCGGGCTGTACCGGCTGGAGCTGGGGCACCGCACCGACAACCCCGCCTCCTGCCGGGTCGCGACCCGGTCCGGATTCGCGCCCGAGGGCATCGAGCGGGCCAAGCTGCGGTACGGCGACGTCCGGTACGACGTCGAGCGGCACGCGCGCCTCGCCGACGATGATGTCAACTTCGATTGACGAGAGGGTGATGTCAATGTAAGTTGACGCCATGACCGAAGCAACGGATCTGGCCGCACGCGCCGGTGACCGCGACCCGCGCGTCGGGCTGCGGGCGGTGGCCGCGCTGCGGCGGCTGCTGGAGCAGCTCGAAGCCGTACAAGTCAGAAGCGCCCGCGTTCAGGGCTGGTCGTGGCAGGAGATCGCCGCCGAGCTGGGCGTCAGTCGGCAGGCCGTGCACAAGAAGTACGGGAGGCGTTGATGTTCGAGCGATTCACCCGAGGGGCCCGCGCCACCGTGAAGGGCGGCGTCGCCCAGGCCGAGCGGGCCGGGGCCGACTCGGTCACCGAGGAACACCTGCTGCTCGCACTGCTGGAACAGGAGGGCGGCCGCGCCGCGTTCGCCGTCACCGCCCTCGGCCTCCACGCCCGCCGCGCCTCCCTGGACGCCGCCTTCGCCGAGGCCCGCCGACGCGGCGGCCTGACCAAGGCCGACACCGACGCCCTCGCCGGCATCGGGATCGACCTCGGCGCGATCGTCTCCCGGGTCGAAGGGGCCCACGGCGAAGGCGCCCTGGACGCCGGCCGGGGCGGCCGCCGGTGGTGGTGGTCCGGGCACCGTCCCTTCGCCCCGGGGGCGAAGACCGTGCTGGAGAGCTCGCTCCGGGTGGCCCTCGGCCGCGGCGACCGGTTCATCGGCGAGGAACACCTGCTCCTGGCTCTCACGGCGAAGCCGGGGGTCGTCGCCGACGTCCTCGCCGAGCACGGAGCGACCTACGCGACCGTGCAGCGCGCGCTGTACGGCCCCGACGCCGACGGGGGCGACGAGGGGGACGAGGGCCAGGGGCACGCCCTGGCCGGGTGAGCGGTGGGGCGGGAGCAGCCGGGTGAGCGGTGGGGCGGGAGCCCCGCCCCCACGCGCACCCCCGCCCCCCCGCCGGCCGGG
>NZ_JBHXJG010000405.1:0-4024 GCF_042723425.1 Streptomyces sp. NPDC058375
TACTGCAGGGGGGACCCTGTGGGAGAGTAGGACGCCGCCGAACAATTTTTCCGGGAAAGCCCCGCACCGTATGGTGCGGGGCTTTTCTGCGTTCTACATCGGGGTGACCAGGCGGGTGTCGTAGGCCAGGATGACGGCCTGGACGCGGTCTCCTGCGCCGGTCTTGGCCAGGATCCGGGTCACGTGCGTCTTCACCGTGGACTCGGCGAGGTGGAGGCGGGCGGCGATCTCCGTGTTGGACCAGCCCTGGCCTATCACCGTGAGGATCTCCCGTTCCCGTTCTGTCAGTGCCGTGATGCGCGGGTCCGAGGTGGCCCGGGCGCCGGGTACGGCCGGGAGATGGTGGACGTACGCGTCGAGGAGACGGCGCGTCAGGGTGGGGGCGACCACCGCGTCGCCGGCGGCCACGGCGCGGATACCGGCGAGGAGTTCCTCGGGCAGGGCGTCCTTGACCAGGAAGCCGCTGGCGCCGGCGCGCAGGCCGTCGTACGCGTACTCGTCGAGGTCGAACGTCGTGACGATCAGGATGCGGGTGCGGGCGCCCGACGCGATGATGCGTCGGGTCGCCTCGATGCCGTCGAGGCCCGGCATGCGGATGTCCATCAGCACGACGTCCGGGTGGTGGCGGGCGACCAAGTGGAGGGCCTCGGTGCCGTTGCCCGCTTCGCCGACCACCGTCATGTCGTCCTGGCTCTCCAGCAGCATGCGGAATCCGAAGCGCTGCATCGCCTGGTCGTCGGCGATGAGTACGGTCGTCACGGGTGCGTGTCCTCCAGAGGAAGGCGGAGCTGTACCCGCCATCCGGTGTGTTCCGGTCGTGGGCCTACTTCGAGGGTGCCGTCGTACAGGGCGGCGCGTTCCCTCATGCCCATGATGCCCTGGGCCGCCAGCGGTGCTTCCTCTGTTTCCGCGCTTCTGCCGGCTCCGGTGCCCGTGTCGGTGATGCGGGCGTCCAGGTGCGTGGGTGAGTAGGTGAGGGTGACCGTCGCGGACGTGGGGCCGGTGGCGTGCTTGAGGGTGTTGGTCAGGGCCTCCTGGATCACGCGGTACACGGTGAGTTGGAGCCCCGGGGTGAGGGATCGGGCGGTGGGTTCGCCGTTCAGCTCCAGTTGGACGGGCAGGCCCGCCCTGCGTACGCGGTCGATGAGGGAGGTCAGTTCGTCGAGCGTCGGCTGAGGGGTGAGTTGGGCGTCGGGGTGGTCGTCGCGCAGGACGCCCAGGAGGCGGCGGAGTTCGGACAGGGCCTGCCTGCTGGTCGTGCCGATGGCCTCCAGCGCCTGCCCCGCGCGTTCCGGGTTCTTCCGGGCCGCGTACGCGCCGCCGTCCGCGAGGCCCGTGATGACGGACAGGTTGTGGCCGATGATGTCGTGCATCTCCCGCGCGATACGGGTGCGTTCGGCGGCGGCCGCGAGCCGGGCCTGCTGGTCGCGTTCGTGTTCCAGCCGGTGGGCGCGCTCGACCAGGGCCTCGGTGTACTCGCGCCGCGTACGTACCGCGATCCCCAACAGGACGACGAAGACCAGGCCCCAGACGTACGAGACCACCTCCTGTCCCCAGCTGGAGGGGATGCGGAAGCCGCCCGACAGGACCGGGACGACGAACAGCAGAGCTGCTGCCCCGACCGTACGGAACGAGGAGCGCAGGACGATCTGGAAGACCGGGATCAGCTGGAGGAGGGAGGCCTGCACCACGGCCCCCGTCCAGATGTTGACGAGGGATATCGGTGTCATCAGGAGGAGTACGGGCATGGGGTGCGTGCGGCGCCACAGCAGCGGCAGGGAGAACCCGAGGCTCATCAGGAGTACCAGCGTCTCGGGCGCCGTCGTGTCGCGGGCCACGTTCCGCCAGCCGCCGGAGGTGTAGTCGAGCACCGCGGCCACGGTCCAGAACGCGGTCACCGCGGCGTCCCAGACCCGCGGCCGGCGTCGGTCGAAGGCGCGGAGCCGGTCCAGGGCGTCGCGGATGATCCGGGTGAGAGGAGGAACCGTGTCCTCGGTGGCGCGGTCCCGGTCCTGGTCGCGGTCCCTCGGTGGGGTGCTCACCTGGTCGCTCCTCAGGGGTCAGACGTCGCGGCGCTTGAGTGTCAGCGCTGCCGCGGCCAGTGTCGTGCCCGCCCACAGGGAGAGGGCGAGCAGGGCCGGGCCGGGGGTGGCGGTGCCCTCGATGGGGGTGGCGGAGCCGAGGGCGCCGGCGGCCTGGGTGGGAAAGTACATGATGGCGCGCTCGACGACGTCGTACGGGAGCATTCCGAGGATCTCCGGCAGGATCATGACTCCGCCGATGAACGCGCCGATCGCACCGGGCACCGAGCGCAGCAGTGCGCCGAGGCCGAGGGCGAGCAGGCCCATCAGGGTGAGGGCTCCGGCGTTGCCCACCAGGGCGCGCAGGACGCCCGGGTCGGTGAACGAGGCTGCCTGGTCGGTGTCGTGGAGGAAGGCCTGGGCCGCCGCGAACGTGATCACCGATGTCGCGAGCATGACCGTGAAGGCGGTGGTGGCGAACACCGCGGCCTTGGCCCACAGGACGGGGAGCCGGGCGGGTACGGCGGTGAGCGAGGAGCGGATCATGCCGGTGGCGTACTCGCCCGCGGTCGTCAGGATGCCCAGCACGACCAGGCAGATCTGGCCGAGCATGCTCCCGTACAGGGTCAGGACGACCGTGTCGACGTCGGAGTCCCCGCCGCCGGAGGTGTAGGTCGCGCCCATGATCAGGCCGACGCCGAGCACCATGACGACCGCTGAGATGACGGTGATCCAAGTGGAGCGCAGGGAACGGAGTTTGTGCCATTCCGCACGCAGGATGCGGGGCGGGGTGATGCGGTACGGCGGCGAGGCGGTGGAGTGTGTTGTGGTCATGCTGCTACTCCGGTGGCTGCTGTCGGCCGGTGCTGTCTTTGCGGGCGGTGGTCGACCGATTCCTGCGTGAGGTCCATGAACGCCTGCTCCAGCGAAACGGTCTGTGGCGTGAGTTCGTGCAGCGTGATCGCGTGAGTGGCGGCCACGCGTCCGATGTGCGCTGCGTCCACTCCTCGGATCCGGAGTCGGTCGGTTTCCGTGGTGGTGGTGACCGTCACGCCCGGGGCCGCGAGCCGTGCGCTCAGCTCTTCCGGTTGCGGGGTGACGACCCTGACGGACGCCCCGCCCGCCGACCGGATCAGCTCGGCCACCGTGGTGTCGGCGAGGAGCCTGCCGCGGCCGATGACGATCAGGTGGTCGGCGGTGAGGGCCATCTCGCTCATCAGGTGGGAGGAGACGAGGACCGTACGGCCTTCGGCGGCGAGGGAGGTCAGGAGCGTACGGATCCACAGGACGCCTTCGGGGTCCAGGCCGTTGACGGGTTCGTCCAGGATGACGGTCGCGGGGTCGCCGAGGAGCGCGGCGGCGACCCCGAGCCGTTGGCCCATGCCGAGCGAGAAGCCCTTCACCCGGCGGTGGGCGGCGTCGGTCAGGCCGGCGAGGTCGATGACCTCCTCGACGCGGCGGCGCGGGATGCCGTGGGTGTGGGCGAGCGCCATCAGGTGGTTGAAGGCGGACCGGCCGGGGTGGACGGACCGGGCCTCCAGCAGGGCGCCGACCTGGGTGAGGGGTGCGGGGTGGGTGGCGTAGGAACGGCCGTTGACGGTGGAGCGGCCGTGCGTCGGGGCGTCGAGGCCGAGCAGCATGCGCATCGTCGTGGACTTCCCGGCGCCGTTGGGGCCGAGGAAGCCGGTGACCGTGCCGGGGCGGACGGTGAAGTCGAGGTCCTGGACGACGGTTCTGCCGCCGTACCGTTTGGTGAGACCGTGTGCCGTGATCATGCGGTCGACGCTACGGAGCCGGCGGGGAGCGGTCGTCCGACCGTGGGCTGGACGTGGGGCCGGGCGTAGTACCGGGGTACGACCGGGCGGGGGCGGTGGCGGTGGCGGTTGCAGTGGCGGGGGCGGGGGCTTTAGAGGTCATCTCATTTGGGTGACTCGGTATTCTGTGAGTCATGGTGGGGATCGTTGAGCGGTTGGTGCCGGACGAGTTGTGGGAGTTGTTCCAGC
>NZ_JBHXJG010000406.1:0-4020 GCF_042723425.1 Streptomyces sp. NPDC058375
CAGCGGGTATCTGGGCGCCTCTCCGCCGTCCGGTGGTGCTGAGCCGTGAGGCTCAGCCGGTGGTGCTCAGACCGACACCGGAACCTGTTCCTGGTCCTGGTTGTCGTCCTTCTTGCGGCCGCCCGGCAGGATGCGGGCCAGCCAGTGCGAGCGTCCGGCGGCCAGCGGCGCGAGGACGGCGAGGAGGAGGACGTAACCGGCGATGAACGGCGAGAGCCGCTCGTCCAGTCCGGCGGCCGCCGCCATCGTGGCGAGGATGAGCGCGAACTCACCGCGGGCGACGAGCGTCGTGGCGATGTTGGACGTGGCCTGCGCGCCGAAGGAGTACACCTTCGCCGCCGCCAGACCGGCCGCGATGTTCATGGCGAGCGTCAGCACGACGGCCGCCAGCACCGGCCACAGCACGCTCGGCAGGTCGCCCGGGTCGATGGAGAGACCGAAGGCGAAGAAGAAGATCGCGCCGAACGCGTCCCGCAGCGGGTGGACCAGCTTGAGGATGCGGTCGCCGGACGAGGTGGAGCCGAGCATCAGGCCGACCATGAAGGCGCCGATCGCGTCGGCGACACCGAACATCTCGGAGACACCGGCGACGAATACGGCCATCCCGAGGAACGAGATGACCAGCAGCTCGTCGTCCTTGGTGCTCATGAGCTTACCGATGATCTTCGTGCCGAACCGGGCCGCCAGGGCGAGCAGCAGCAGGAAGCCGAAGGCCTTGCCGCCGTCGATCAGCGCGGCCGAGAGGCTGTCCGCACCGGACAGGATCGGCTGGAGCGCGGCGAGGTACAGGGCGAGGAAGACGTCCTCGACGACGATGATGCCGAGGATCGGCCGGGTCTCCGGATTACCGATGCGTCCGAGGTCCACCAGGATCTTGGTGACGATCGCGGACGAGGAGATGCCGAGGACACCGGCGAGGACCAGCGCCTCCGAGGTGCCCCAGCCCAGCGCGAAGCCGAATATGAGACCGGCGCCGACGTTCAGGACGAGATAGGTCCCGCCCGCGATGGCCATCTTCCGGCCGCCCGTCCTGAGGTCGTCCATGTGGAACTCGAGCCCCAGGTAGAAGAGCAGGAGGACGAGTCCCAGCGCGGAGAGCATCTCCAGGTCGTGCGGGTTCGAGAGGAGCGTGTATCCGGGGGTGTGCGGGCCGAGGAGGATTCCGGCCAGGATGAACAGGGGGATCGTCGGCAGCCCGATACGGCCACCGAGGCGGGCGAGGACGGCAGCGGCCAGGAAGGCGCCGCCCATGGCGAGGAGGGTGTCTGCGTGTCCGATGAGCCTGATCCTTCGGGGTCGGTCAAGAGCTGGTCAAGGGGGCATCAAGATTCCGTCAGTAATTAGTTTACCGAACGATTGACCCTGCAACTATGGCTCCGTCAGATTGTCAGTTTTTGTCTGTTTGATCCGTGAGAGAGTCGCGCCAACGGCCCCATGATCAGGGCGAGTTCGGATACGCCCCCGGGCGCGGCCGTAGGCTCGGCCCATGGCTGAACGACATCTGAGCGTCTCCGAGGTGGAGGCCATCGCCCGCGAGGCCCACGCGCTCCAGACCGACAAGGCGGGCCGCCCGTACGTGGAGCACCTGGCGGCGGTGGCCGAAGGCGTGCGGGTACGCGGCGGCGGCGACGGGCAGATCGCGGCGGCCTGGCTCCACGACGCGGTCGAGGACGACGCGCTCTCGGCTCAGTGGCTGGCGGACGCCGCCCTGCCGCAGGAGGTCAAGGACATCGTCCTGGCGCTGACCAAGCGGCCGGGGGAGGAGCTGTCCTCGTACAGCGCGCGGATCCTGGCCACCCCGGGGGCGCTGCTCGTCAAGGAGGCGGACCTCGCCCACAACGCGGATCCCGCCCGGCTCGCGGTCCTGGAGGAGGCGACCCGTACCCGGCTGACGGAGAAGTATGCGCAGGTACGGGGGCTGCTGGGGCTGGTCGGCGATGAATCACCCCCGGACCGAAAGAATCCGGCCAACCCGCAGACGCACTGATCCACCCGCGGCCGGGCCGACGGGTGGATCAGGGGCAAGCGGCGGGGAGGGCGGCAGCCGGTCCGCGGGACGGCCGGTTCTCCCGGATGCTCAGCGCTTCGCAGGGGCCTTGCGGAACGCCCAGTCCATGTCCGGCTCGGTGGCCCACTTCAGCGCGCGGCCCACCAGCGGGGTGCACATCAGCGTCACGGCCACCGCCGCCACGAGCGAGACGACGACCAGCCCGGCCGGGTCGGAGAGCCAGGTGTAGCGGTCGAACAGACCCGCGTACTCGGCCCCCTTGATCAGGAAGCCGTGCAGCAGATAGCCGCAGATCGTTCCGGCGCCGAGCACCGTGAACCACCGGGCCCTGCCGGGCACCCAGGCCAGGAAGCCGATCGTCAGCGCCAGGGCGCAGCCGAACATCGCGAGCGTCATCACCGCGCCCGACCACCACGGCGCGTCCATCTCCTGCGCGCTGTTGGCGCGGTAGAGCCAGCCGAGCTGCATGTGCGGGGCGACCCAGTACGCGAAGAGCAGTGCACCGGCGAACAGCGGCACGGACAGCAGCCGCACCTCGCGCCGCCTGACCAGCTGGAAGTGTTCGGGCTTCATCAGCAGGCCGAGCACGAAGAACGGCAGGAACTGCAGCACCCGCTGGAGGTCGAGGTCGTCGCCGATGTCGGGGGAGACGGAGGCGAGCATGGCGATGGCGAGCGCCACCGGCAGTGGATGGCGGATCGACTGCCAGATCGGCGTGGTCACGCGCCAGATGAACAGGGCGATCAGGAACCAGGTCAGGAAGAACGGGTCTATCAGGCTGATCGCCATGTCGGGCGAATCGTCCGCGTACCGCTTGAAGAGCGAATAGGCCGTCTCGAACAGCACGTACGGCACCGCGACCGAGGTGATCAGCCGCTTCACCTTGGGCGCCGTCATGTCGAACGACCGGGAGAAATAGCCGGAGATGAGGATGAACGCCGGCATGTGGAACATGTAGACGATCATGTACAGCGCGCGGGTGGCGCGACTGCCGTCCATCACGGGTTCCCAGGCGTGTGCCACCGCGACGAGGACGATGGCCAGATACTTCACATTGTCGAAGTAGGGGTCGCGCTTCTTCGCCGCCGCGGGCGCCGGAGCGGCGGCGACCGGAGTGCTGGTCCCGGGAGCGGGCCGGGGTGCGGTGGTGGTAAGCGTCTGCTCGTGTCTGGGCTCCGACTCCCGGGTCGCCGGGGGGAGCGGGGCCCTCTGAAATACGCTCGGGGCTTGGAACATCTAAGGCACCTTAGACCGGTCGATTGCCTCGCGTAAAACTGCGGGGAGATATCGCGTGTTCCCCTCTATTCGAATGTGAAACCGTCGAACACCGACCGCTATGACACACTTGATCCCGCTTAAACAGGGCATATCGCCAGGGTGTTGGCCGGAGTGAATTACGTCGCATCCACGCCGTCAATTGACTGTGAACGAAGTGTGGGGATGTGGAAACGGTCGCCGCCGCGGATATTCGGCGGCCGGGATTTCACAGCCGACGCACAGGGAGCGGGCGGGCGACGCGGCTCCCGCACGCCTGCCGGGCCCGGGGCGAGCCCCGCTCCGTCCCGCCTTCCGTCGCCGCGCCGGCCCCGGCCGTGAAGGATGGCGGGATCCCGTCACTCCGTTCCGTCACCCGGCAGCAACCACGGGGGAGTTGGTGGCACGATGGAGGCGACGGGGCGCGCGGTGGTGCACGCTTCCGGGCCGGCAAGGCGGACCGACCGAGGGTGTGATCAGACGTGGCTATTTCACTGTCTATGGTGCTGCTGTTCGCGGTCATCCTGGTGGTAATGATCCGTGGCGGCTCCATCAAGGCCGGGCCCGCGATCGTCGCCGTGCTCTTCGGCTTCTTCCTGGCGTCGACCGGCATGGCTCCGTCGATCAACAGGTTCATGAACTCGATAGCCGACACCATCAACCAGATCAGCTTCTGACCGATCCGACACATCTGTTCGGATCAGCTTCGGCAGCGGAAGCAACGCACGAGGGCCGGGCCGGAGGATCATCCTCCGGCC
>NZ_JBHXJG010000407.1:0-4018 GCF_042723425.1 Streptomyces sp. NPDC058375
GGCCGTACCCACCCGGGTACGGCGGCCCTCACCGCGTTTCCGGCGGCGCGCCGCCGCCTGGGCCCCTCCTGCCGTGTCCCCCGGGCGGTCCTTGCCCCGGGCACAGCCCCGTACGGCAGGATGTGCGGCATGCCAAGCCCCAGCGCAGAAGACACGAGCGTGCACCAGGAACGGCCCGTCGTGCGGCCCACCGACAGGGATGAGGTCGCGGCGGCCGGCAGCGAGTTGTTCGGTGGCCGGGTGGGGCGCTGGGCGCGGCTCGGCGACGGTCCGCTCACGCCCGTCCGCGTCGTCGCGCTGGTCATGATCGGGATGTTCGCCCTCGGCATGGTGCAGAAGATCCCCTGCTACGAGTGGGCCTGGTTCCGCGGGGCCACCTCGCAGTACACGCACGCCTGCTACTCCGACATTCCGCACCTCTTTCTGGGGCGCGGGTTCGCCGACGGTCTCGTGCCGTACTTCGACCGGCTGAGCGGCGATATGCAGTACCTGGAGTACCCCGTGCTGACCGGGGTGTTCATGCAGGTGGCGGCCTGGCTGACGCTGACGCCCGACAGCGACCCCATCCAGCAGCGCGAGCAGATGTACTGGATGGTCAACGCGGGCATGCTGATGATCTGCGCGGTGGTCATCGCCGTGTGCACCGTCCGCACGCACCGGCGTCGCCCCTGGGACGGTCTGATGGTCGCGCTGGCCCCCGCGTTCGTCCTCACCGCGACCATCAACTGGGACCTGCTGGCGGTCGCCCTGACGGCCGGGGCGATGCTCATGTGGTCACGGGGCCGGGTGCTCGCGTTCGGCATCCTCATCGGCCTGGCCACGGCCGCCAAGCTCTATCCCGTCCTGCTGCTCGGCCCGCTCCTGGTGCTCTGCTGGCGGGCGGGCCGGTGGCGCGAGTTCGGGACGGCGCTGCTGGGCGCGGGCGCGGCCTGGCTGGTGGTGAACCTGCCGGTGATGATCTTCGCTCCCGAGGGGTGGCGGAAGTTCTACACCTTCAGCCAGGAGAGGCCGATCGACTTCGGGTCGTTCTGGCTGATCATCACGCAGCGCACCGGCAAGCCCATCGACGTGGAGACGGTCAACACCGCATCGGTCGTCCTCATGGTCGTCTTCTGCGCGGGCATCGCCGGTCTGGCGCTCTCCGCGGCCCGCAGGCCGCGCTTCGCCCAGCTGGCGTTCCTGGTGGTGGCTGCGTTCATTCTGACGAACAAGGTCTACTCACCGCAGTACGTGCTCTGGCTGATCCCGCTGGCCGTCCTGGCCCGGCCGCGCTGGCGCGACTTCCTCGTCTGGCAGGCCTGCGAGGTCATGTACTTCCTGGGGATCTGGTCCTACCTCGCCTACACCAGCGGCGGGGACAAGCACCAGGGGCTGCAGCAGGAGGGCTACCAGGTCGCGATCGCCCTGCACCTGCTGGGCACGCTGTACCTGTGCGCGCTGATCGTCCGGGACATCCTCCAGCCGGAGAAGGACCCGGTGCGCGGGGACGGGTCGGACGACCCGTCGGGCGGGGTGCTCGACGGGGCTCCGGACGCCTTCGTGCTGGCGCCCGAGGCCCGTCCGTCCGGGCACGCGGCCCGGACGGTCACGGGGCCTCAGGTGGAGTGGGGCGTGACGCCCACCCGGGACGGCTGAGCCGGGGCCGCCCTTCAGGACGGGCGGCTCAGCGGTCGACGAGCCGGTCGTACTGGGTGGTCGTGTGGCGCAGATGGGCGACCAGTTCGTCACCGACCCGCGGCTCCTGGGCGTCCGAGGGCACGAACAGGATCGACACCTGCATGTGCGGCGGCTCGGCGAACCACCGCTGCTTGCCCGCCCAGACGAACGGCGACAGGTTGCGGTTGACCGTGGCCAGGCCCGCGCGGGCGACGCCCTTGGCCCGCGGCATCACGCCGTGCAGCGCCTTGGGCGCCTCCAGGCCGACGCCGTGGGACGTACCGCCGGCCACGACGACCAGCCAGCCGTCGGATGCGGCCTTCTGCTGGCGGTAGCCGAACCGGTCACCCTTGACGACGGGGGTGACGTCCAGGACGGCCCCGCGGTACTCGGTGGCCTCGTGGTCGCCCAGCCAGAGCCGGGTGCCGATCCGGGCCCGGAAGCGGGTCTGCGGGAACTGCTGCTGGAGCCGGGCCAGCTCCTCGGCACGCAGATGGCTGACGAACATGGTGTGCAGCGGCAGCCGGGCCGCGCGCAGCCGGTCCATCCAGGCGATGACCTCCTCGACGGCGTCGGAGCCGTCGGTGCGGTCCAGCGGCAGATGCAGCGCGAAGCCTTCGAGCCGTACGTCCTCGATCGCCGCGTGCAGCTGCCCGAGCTCCTCCTCCTTGACGCCGTGGCGCTTCATCGAGCTCATGCACTCGATGACGACCCGGGCACCCACCAGGGCGTGCACCCCGTCGACGGAGGAGACGGACCGGATGACGCGGTCCGGCAGCGGTACGGGTTCCTCACCGCGCCGGAACGGGGTCAGGACGAGCAGGTCGCCGCTGAACCAGTCCTTGATCCGGGCCGCCTCGTAGGTCGTCCCGACGGCGAGGGTGTCGGACCCGAAGCGGATCGTCTCGTCGGCGAGACGCTCATGGCCGAAGCCGTAGCCGTTGCCCTTGCAGACGGGTACGAGACCGGGGAACTGGTCCATCACGGACTTCTGGTGCGCCCGCCAGCGCGCGGTGTCGACGTAGAGGGAGAGCGCCATGGCCGGCCCGGAACCTTTCTGGTGGCTGCGGTGAATCAGGGAACGAACGGGGTGTGCCGAGGGAGTATTGAAGCGCGTCAGCGGCGCGACATATACATGTCGAGCGCCTTGTGGAGCAGCTTGTTGAGCGGGAAGTCCCACTCGCCGACGTACTCGACGGCCTCGCCGCCGGTGCCGACCTTGAACTGGATCAGGCCGAAGAGGTGGTCGGTCTCGTCCAGCGAATCGCTGATGCCGCGCAGGTCGTAGACGGTCGCGCCCATCGCGTAGCTGTCGCGCAGCATCCGCCACTGCATGGCGTTCGACGGCCGGACCTCGCGCCCGATGTTGTCGGAGGCGCCGTAGGAGTACCAGACGTGTCCGCCGACGACGAGCATCGTGGCCGCGGAGAGGTTCACGCCGTTGTGCCGGGCGAAGTAGAGCCGCATCCGGTTGGGGTCCTCGGAGTTGAGGACGGTCCACATGCGCTGGAAGTACGAGAGCGGGCGCGGGCGGAAGTGGTCGCGCACGGCGGTGATCTCGTAGAGCCGCTGCCACTCGGCCAGGTCCTCGTAGCCGCCCTGGACGACCTCGACGCCGGCCTTGTCGGCCTTCTTGATGTTGCGGCGCCACAGCTGGTTGAAGCCCTTGAGGACGTCCTCCAGGGAACGGTTGGCCAGCGGCACCTGGAAGACGTAGCGGGGCTGTACGTCACCGAATCCGGCGCCGCCGTCCTCGCCCTGCTGCCAGCCCATCTTCCGCAGCCGGTCCGCGACCTCGAAGGCGCGCGGCTCGATGTGCGTGGCCTCGACGTCGCGCAGGCGCTTCACGTCCGGGTCCTGGATGCCGGACTTGATGGCCGCGGAGTCCCAGCGGCGGATGACCACCGGCGGGCCCATCTTCACGGAGAAGGCGCCCTGCTGCTTGAGGTGGGCGAGCATCGGCTGGAGCCAGTCGTCCAGGTTCGGCGCGTACCAGTTGATGACCGGGCCCTCGGGGAGGTACGCCAGGTAGCGCTTGATCTTGGGCAGCTGGCGGTACAGGACGAGGCCGGCGCCGACGATCTCGCCGTTCTTGTCGAACCAGCCCAGGTTCTCCGAGCGCCATTCGGTCTTCACGTCAGCCCACGCCGGGACCTGGCAGTGACTGGCCGAGGGCAGGCTCTGGATGTACGCCAGATGCTGCTCTCGGCTGATGGTCCTCAGGGTCAGGCTCATGCGGGGCGCTCCTCGGCAGGTGTGTCCCCATCGGTCAGGGGCTCCGGCTCTCGCGCCGAAGCCTACTGTGACCGAGCGGCGCCCGGTCTGGCCCCGGGGGGACGGAACGCGACGCGGGCCGGTGCGG
>NZ_JBHXJG010000408.1:0-4001 GCF_042723425.1 Streptomyces sp. NPDC058375
CCGCTCCTGTGTGGTGCGGGCCTCTTTCACAGGTTCCCCGCCGGGGTTCCGTACGGGTCGGAAGGGGCCGCTGGAGGGTTGCTCGGCGCGGGCGGGGGGTAGTACCGCCTACGACCGATTTGCCCGCCCCGCACACCCCCGCGAGGTGATCCTCTGTGATCTGGGAATCCTTCGGTGCCGCCGTACTCGGACTCGCCCTGTCCTGGGCGGCGCTCCGATCACTGGCCGGCCGCCTGCCGTCCGGCCGTGCGGTTTATCTCACCGGCGCGCTGGGCGCCCTGTTCGGCGCGTATCTGACGCACGCCGCCCTGGGGCCCGGCCATGTACTGGCAACGCTGATCGGAGCCGTGTCGGTCGGGGCGGTGACGCTGTCGCTCCTGATCCGCCCACGCGGCCGCCACCTCGCCCGGTCGGCGGCGGCCCAGTAGCGCGGTTACGGACCGGAAGCGCGGTGGCGCGCTACGGCCCAGTAGCGCGGTACGGCGCGTTGCGCGGCCCTACGCGGCCAGCCCCAGCGCGGCCATCCGCTTGGTGTGGGCCTCGGTGATCCGGGAGAACATCCGGCCCACCTCCGCCAGGTCGAAGCCGTCCGCGACGCCGCCCACCAGCATCGTGGAGAGGGCGTCGCGGTCGGCGACCACCCGCTGGGCCTGCGACAGCGCCTCGCCCATCAGCCGGCGCGCCCACAGCGCGAGCCGCCCGCCGAGCCGCGGGTCCGCCTCGATCGCGGCGCGCACCTTCTCCACGGCGAAGTTCCCGTGGCCGGTGTCGTCGAGCACGGACAGCACCAGGGACCGGGTGTCGGTGTCCAGCCGGGCCGCGACCTCGCGGTAGAAGTCGCTCGCGATCGAGTCGCCGACGTACGCCTTGACCAGGCCCTCCAGCCAGTCGGACGGCGCCGTCTGGCGGTGGAAGTCGTCGAGCGCCTTGGCGAACGGCTCCATCGCGGTGGTCGGCTCCTCGTTCACCTCGGCGAGCCGCCGGCTCAGCTGCTCGAAGTGGTGGAACTCGGCGGCGGCCATCTTCGCCAGCTCCGCCTTGTCCCCGAGGGTCGGCGCGAGCTTCGCGTCCTCGGCCAGCCGCTCGAAGGCCGCCAGCTCTCCGTAGGCGAGGGCGCCGAGCAGGTCCACGACCGCGGCGCGGTACTGCGGGTCGGCGGCCGCGGTGGCCCAGTCCTGGGCGGCGATCCCAGTGGTTCCGGACGGGTCGGCGGGGGTATCGGTGGCGTGGTCTGGCGTCTCCATGAACGGAACGATAGCCCGCTCCGCGCAGGGCGGAAGGGCCTGGTCAGCCGGGGCCCTCATACCGTTCCGATGAATTCGTCCAACACACATGCGCGAATCCGGGGTACAGTGGTAATGCGCTTACTGAGCACTGTGCTGTGCCAGGGGCGCGCCCTTTGAATGAGGATGCCCGGTCGGTGGCCCGATCGGCTCCGACCCGACAGCCCTCCACGCGGTGCGTACGACACGTACGACTGCAGATGAGGGGCCCCCTCAGCGGCACGAGCGCTCGAGCGACGGCAGTGGTCCCGCGCCACCCGGCCCATCCACGGCCGGATGATGAACCCCGGCACGGTACGACCCCCAGCGTTCGCCTCGGACCGCGTCTCACAGAAGAGGCAGCACCCTGACTACGTTCCGCGACCTCGGCATTCTTTCCGAGACGGCCGAAGCCCTTGAGGCAGTCGGCATCATGTCCCCCTTCCCCATCCAGGAGCTGACGCTCCCCGTAGCCCTCTCCGGCTCCGACGTCATCGGCCAGGCCAAGACCGGCACCGGCAAGACGCTCGGCTTCGGTCTTCCGCTCCTGGAGCGCGTGACCGTCCCCGCCGACGTCGAGGCGGGCCGCGCTACGCCCGAGCAGCTGACCGACGCGCCGCAGGCGCTCGTCGTCGTCCCCACCCGCGAGCTGTGCCAGCAGGTCACCAACGACCTGCTCACGGCCGGCAAGGTCCGTAACGTCCGCGTTCTCGCGATCTACGGCGGCCGGGCGTACGAGCCCCAGGTCGAGGCCCTGAAGAAGGGCGTCGACGTGATCGTCGGTACCCCGGGCCGCCTCCTGGACCTGGCGGGCCAGCGCAAGCTCGACCTCTCCCACATCCGCGGGCTCGTCCTCGACGAGGCCGACGAGATGCTGGACCTGGGCTTCCTGCCCGACGTCGAGCGCATCATCACCATGCTGCCGCCCAAGCGCCAGACGATGCTGTTCTCGGCCACCATGCCCGGTGCCGTCATCAGTCTCGCCCGCCGCTACATGTCGCAGCCGACGCACATCAACGCCACGTCGCCCGACGACGAGGGCACGACCGTCAAGAACACGGTCCAGCACGTCTACCGCGCGCACAACATGGACAAGCCGGAGATGCTCGCCCGCATCCTCCAGGCCGACGGCCGCGGCCTGGCGATGATCTTCTGCCGTACGAAGCGCACGGCCGCCGACATCGCCGAGCAGCTGGAGAAGCGCGGCTTCGCCTCCGGCGCGGTCCACGGCGACCTCGGCCAGGGCGCCCGCGAGCAGGCGCTGCGCGCCTTCCGCAACGGCAAGGTCGACGTCCTGGTCTGCACCGACGTCGCCGCGCGCGGTATCGACGTCGAGGGTGTGACCCACGTCGTCAACTACCAGTCGCCGGAGGACGAGAAGACCTACCTTCACCGCATCGGCCGCACCGGCCGCGCGGGCGCCAAGGGCATCGCGATCACACTGGTCGACTGGGACGACATCCCGCGCTGGCAGCTGATCAACAAGGCGCTGGACCTGAAGTTCCCGGACCCGCCGGAGACGTACTCCACCTCGCCGCACCTCTTCGAGGAGCTGGGCATCCCGGCGGGCACCAAGGGTGTGCTGCCCCGCGCCGACCGGACCCGTGCCGGTCTGCGCGCGGAGGAGGTCGAGGACCTCGGCGAGACCGGCGGCCGCGGCCGCAAGTCCGCCGCCCCGGCACCCGCCCGTGAGGAGCGCGAGCCGCGCACCCGTACGCCGCGTCAGCGCCGCCGCACCCGTGGCGGGGCCGCCGCCGCGGAGGAAAGCGCCGCGACGGTGCCCGCACCCGCCAAGGAGGCCACTCCGGTCGCCCCGGCCGGTGACGAGGCGTCCGACGCGCCGCGTACGCCGCGCCGTCGCCGCCGTACCCGCGTCAGCGCCCCCGAGGCCGTCACCGAGGCGGCCGTGGCGGTCGCCGAGGCCCCGGCGGTTCCCGCCCCGGTGGCCGAGGCCGCACCCGTGATCGAGGCCGCACCCGTGGCCGCGCCGGTCGCAGAGCCGGTCGCGGAGACCAAGCCGCGTCGTCGTCGCAGCCGCGCCGCCGTGAAGCCGGTGACCGAGGAGACGGCTTCACCCGTCGCCGCGGCTCCGGCCGCCCCGGCTCCGGCCGAGTTCCAGACCGTGGCCGTCGCCGCGGGCATCGCGGAGCCGGTCGCCGAGCCGAAGGCCGTCAAGCCGCGCCGCCGCACCCGGATCGTGAAGCCGGCCGACGAGGTCGACTTCCAGATCGCCCCGGCCGCCGAGCCGGAGCCCGAGGTGAAGACGCGTCGCCGCCCGGCCCGCGCCACGAAGCCGAGGACGGAGTCGAAGGCGAAGACCGAGTCCAAGGCGAAGACCGAGCCGAAGGACGAGTCCAAGGCCACCGAGTCCGCGCCGGTCGCCGAGCCGAAGGCCCGGGCGACCAGGGTGACGAAGTCCCGCGCGAAGGCGGAGACGGCGGAGCCCGCGGAGAAGAAGGCCGCGAAGACCGCGTCGAAGGCCACCGCCAAGGCCGTCGCCACCGAGCAGCCCGCCGTCGAGGCCCCGGCCGCCGAGGCGGAGGCCAAGCCGCGCCGCCGCCGGGCCACCCGCAGCGTCACCTCGACCGCGACCCAGGAGGCCGCCGTGGTCTCCGAGGCCGAGGCCGTGGCGAGCGAGGCGGCCGCCGAGCCGAAGCCGCGCCGCCGCCGCGCCACCCGCCCGGCGGGCAAGGCGTCGGCGACGACCGAGAGCTGACGCTTCCGGCGACACCGCAGCAC
>NZ_JBHXJG010000409.1:0-4000 GCF_042723425.1 Streptomyces sp. NPDC058375
GTGCGGGCGGCGGCGGAGGCGTACCCGCGCCCCCACGCCGTACGCCCGAGACGCCAGCCGATCTCGATCTCGCCGACCGGCCCGTAATGGGCGTGCGGCCACGGCTGCGCCCCCGTGAAGCCGAGAACGGCGTCCTCCTCGTCCGTGAGGGTCCACAGGCAGTAGCCCAGCTCCGCGTCGTGGCGGCGTTGGCGGGCGGTGAGCTCCTCGTACACGGAGAAGTCGGCCCGCCGGCCGCCGAAGAACTCCATCACCTCGGGGTCGTCGAAGACCCGGTACCAGGTCAGGGCGTCCTCGTCGGTCGGAACACGGAGGCGTACGGCGGGGGCCGAAGCGTGGGGCGTGGCAGGCGCGATCGACATGAGGGAGCCCTTCGGAGGGTTGGTTCGCAGGCCCCCATAGACTGCACGGGACATGTGCCGCGCGGCACGCGAATTCGAGTCTTCGGGAGATCCGACCGTGACCGAGCCCCTCTCCGAGCACAGCGCGGACGTGATCGTCGTCGGAGCGGGCCCAGCCGGCTCCACGACCGCCTACTACCTCGCCAAGGCCGGACTCGACGTCCTGCTCCTGGAGAAGACCGCCTTCCCCCGGGAGAAGGTCTGCGGCGACGGGCTCACGCCCCGCGCCACGAAGCAGCTCGTCTCCATGGGGATCGACATCTCCGAGGAGGCGGGCTGGCTGCGCAACAAGGGCCTGCGCATCATCGGCGGCGGCGTCCGCCTCCAACTGGACTGGCCGGACCTCGCCTCCTACCCGGACTACGGACTGGTCCGCAAGCGCGACGACTTCGACGAGCAACTGGCCCGGCAGGCGCAGAAAGCCGGTGCCCGGCTGTACGAGCGCTGCAACGTGGGCGCGCCCGTCCGCGACGAGCGCACCGGCCGCATCACCGGGGTCGAGGCGAAGATCGGCGAGGAGAAGACCCCGGTCACCTTCCACGCCCCGCTCGTCGTCGCCGCCGACGGCAACTCCACCCGGCTCTCCCTGGCGATGGGCCTGCACCGCCGCGAGGACCGCCCCATGGGCGTCGCCGTACGGACGTACTTCACCTCGCCCCGCCACGACGACGACTACCTGGAGTCCTGGCTGGAGCTGTGGGACAAGCGCGGCGCCGAGGACCGGCTGCTGCCCGGCTACGGCTGGATCTTCGGCATGGGCGACGGCACCTCCAACGTCGGCCTCGGCATCCTCAACTCCTCCTCCGCCTTCAAGGAGCTGGACTGGCGCGAGGTCCTCAAGGCCTGGTGCGCCTCGATGCCCGAGGACTGGGGCTACACCCCGGAGAACATGACGATGCCGATCCGCGGCGCGGCCCTCCCGATGGCCTTCAACCGCCAGCCGCACTACACCAAGGGCCTCCTCCTCGTCGGCGACGCGGGCGGCATGGTCAACCCGTTCAACGGCGAGGGCATCGCGTACGCCATGGAGTCCGGCCAGATCGCGGCCGACGTCATCGTCCAGGCCCACGCCCGCGCCACCCCCGCCCAGCGCGAACTGGCCCTGAACAACTACCCGAAGGTCCTCAAGGAGACCTACGGCGGCTACTACACGATGGGCCGCGCCTTCGTGAAACTGATCGGCAACCCGAAGATCATGAAGATCGCCACGGAACGCGGCCTGACCCACCCGCTGCTGATGAAGTTCACCCTGAAGATGCTGGCCAATCTGACCGACCCGCAGGGCGGTGACGCGATGGACCGCATCATCAACGGGCTGTCGAAGGTGGCCCCGAAGGCCTGAGGTCGCCCAGGAAGCCCGCGAAGCTCAGGAAGGGCCCGCCGCACGCGTACGTTCGTAGTGGCGGGCCACTCGCGCCCGGTTGCCGCAGGACGGCTTGCACCACTCCTGGCGGCCGTGGCTCCTGATGAAGTACCGGACGCAGCGCGGCGCGTGGCAGGCCCGCAGGTGTTCGCACTGCGGCCCGCTCAGGAAGTCGACGGCGTCGCGCGCCAGGGCCGCGACCAGCCGTACACCGGGATCTCCCTCGGCCGACAACAGCCCGGCCGTGGGGGCCGCTTCGGCGGGCCAGTGCAGTTGGGGGGCGACGGGTTCGCGGGCGGCGGCCGCGTTGAGGACGCTCAGAGCCTCGTCGGCGGGCATCAGGCGGTGGGCGTCGGCCGCGCTGGGCGGGGCCGGGCTGACCACCCGCGCGAACAGAGCCCGGACAGCCCGCCGTACGCCGACGATCGCCTCCCGCAGCTCCTCGTCGGCCACCAGGCCCGCGGTGCCGGTGGCGGTGCTCAGCCAGTCCAGCTGCTGCTGAAGCCAGCGGTTCGCTGCCCGGACCGTGTCCAGGTCGTCGAGGACTCCGCCGTCCCCGTCGTGACGGACGGTGCTCACCAGTTCCATGACGGGCCGCTGTGTCACCGGCCTCTCCCCTCGCCGTCTCTTGAACGTCTGCCCTCCCCAGCCTAGAGTCCTAACGGAAGAATGGAAATTAACGTTAGGCGATGGGGGAGGGCTGCTCATGCTGTTGGCTCAGATCAGCGATCTGCACCTGGACGGCAGTGAACGCGCGACGCACCGGGCGGCCCGCGTCATGGAGTACCTGCGGGCCCTGCCACGCCCGGTCGACGCGCTGCTGGTCACCGGGGACATCGCCGACCACGCGACCGAGATCGAGTACGAGGAGGCGGTACGCCTTCTGGACGCGCCGTTCCCCGTGCTCGTCTGCCCGGGCAACCACGACGCCCGCCCCGCCTACCGCAAGGCGTTCCTCGGGGAGGCCCCCGGCACCGCGCCCGTCAACCGGGTGCACCACATCGCCGGAACCGCCATCCTGATGTGCGACTCCACGATTCCCGGCCGCGACGAGGGGCGCCTCGCCCCGGAGACGCTGGCCTGGATCGACGCCACGCTCGCCGGGCTGCCCGACGGCGTCCCCGCGCTGATCGCCTTCCACCAGCCGCCCGTCGAACTCCACCACCCGCTGCCGGACGCCGGAATGCTCCAGGAGCCCGAGCGGCTCGCCGCCCTGCTCGCCGCCCACCCGCGGGTCGTCGCCGTCCTCACCGGACACGCCCACACGGCCGCCGCCTCGGTCTTCGGCGGCCGCCCCCTGATCGTCGGCCCCGCCGTCACCTGGACCCTGCGCCTGCCCTGGGAGGGGGACCGCCCGGCGGACCGGGACCAGCCGCCGGGCCTGGCGTTCCACATCCTGGGCGAGGACCGGCGGCTGACCACGCACTTCCGCGTCGTCCCCTGAGCGCCCCGAATCCGGCGCTCCGCCAACCCCCGGCGTTAATCCTCATCCCCGCAGGTGATCGTGTGCGATGATTTGCGCGCCCCCGGTCGTCGGCAGTACCGGACCGGACGGCGCCCGCCCGCCCCCGCCCGCAGTGGCGGCACGCGGTGCGTGCCCCTCTTCTTGACGCACGCTCACATCGAACGCAGGCCAGCGGGGTACGGAACAAGCCGATACAGCGCTGCTCGACCCCAAGGACAGACAGCCATGACCACCGCCTCCCTGCCCCAGCACCACGGGCTCTTCCTGGAACCCCGCTTCGCCGTGGACCCGACCGCGACGGACGAGGACGAGGACTTCGACGCCGCGTACGACGCGCTGCCCGCGCCCACCACCTCGGCCAAGGAGCCGGAGCGGACGACCCGCCGCCCGCGCCGCCGCTGATCCGGAGGACGGCCCTCTCCGGACCGGAAATCCACTGGAGGCCCCGCCGTCCCGGCGGTAGCCTCCCTTCCATGGCCAGCCCCGAGTCGGACAGACTCCGGCCACCGGTGCGCCGGTGGCCGTGTTCGTGCTGAGCGTCGCCGGCTGACCTCTCGGGTCACCGGCCCCCTCCCGTACGGTTCCACGCCCGCCGGATCACCGCGGGTACGGGCCGTCTCCCCCTCGCGTACGGGCTGAAGCGCCGCCGTACGCGAGGTTCGTGCCACCTGCCGACCACCGGTCGATCGCCGACCGACTCCCGGCCGGTCACCGCAGGGCACTTCTTCGCGCCATGCCGCCGCCGGGATCCGGCGGCGGCCGTCCGCGCGG
>NZ_JBHXJG010000410.1:0-3956 GCF_042723425.1 Streptomyces sp. NPDC058375
CAGGCTCCCGGCGATCCGGGGCGGGTCCTTCCGCGATGCTCGGCGTCGGGCCCGGGGAGCCCCGTGGCGGGGCGGCGGGCCGGGGCCGGGTCATTCCTCCAGGGTCAGACCCTTGCGGAGCTTGGTCAGCGTCCGGGAGAGCAGCCGGGACACGTGCATCTGCGAGATGTTCAGCTCCTCGCCGATCTCCGACTGCGTCATGTTGCTGACGAAGCGGAGCGAGAGGATCATCCGGTCCCGTGCGGGCAGCGCGGCGATCAGCGGCTTCAGGGACTCGACGTACTCGATGCCTTCGAGACCGTGGTCCTCGTAGCCGATACGGTCCGCGAGGGCGCCCTCGTTGTCGTCCTCCTCGGGCTTGGCGTCCAGCGAGCTCGCGGTGTACGCGTTGCTCGCGGACATGCCCTCGACGACCTCGTCGGGGGTGATGCCGAGGCGCTCGGACAGCTCCGCCACGGTGGGCGCGCGGTCCAGCTGCTGGGAGAGCTCGTCGCCCGCCTTCGCCAGGTCGAGCCGCAGCTCCTGAAGCCGGCGCGGGACGCGCACGGACCAGCTGGTGTCACGGAAGAAGCGCTTGATCTCGCCGACGATCGTCGGCATCGCGAACGTGGGGAACTCCACACCGCGGCTCAGCTCGAACCGGTCGATCGCCTTGATCAGGCCGATGGTGCCGACCTGGACGATGTCCTCCATCGGCTCGCTGCGGGAGCGGAACCGGGAGGCGGCGAACTTGACGAGCGCGAGATTCAGCTCGACGAGGGTGTTGCGGACGTACGCGTGCTCGTGCGTGCCCTCTTCGAGGGCCTCCAGCCGCTCGAAGAGCGTCTTCGACAGGGCCCTGGCGTCCAGAGCGCCCACTTCGGCGTAGGGCGGGATCTCGGGAAGCCCTTCGAGCCCTTCGAGCTCCTCGCCCAAGGCGCCGGAGAAGTCTGAGGTGGTGCCGGTCGTGCTGGTGGTGCTGGTCGTACCGGTGCTGCTGGTGGTGCTGGTGCGCGGGCCGGGAACGGCGGTCGCGGCGGGGGAGTCGGAATTGGTCGGTCCCTGAGGACATGCCGACGACGCGTTGTGGGTACGCGCTACGTCGAGCCGGGGTGACATGGTTCTCCTCCATCGTTCTCGGCATATGGCTGCCGATGCCCATACGTGTTCCTGCGGTGAAGCGGCGCCTCCGAAGCCGGTCGCGTTTCTGGTGTCCCTCTACCCATACCCGGTCCTGGCCAGCAGTGACAAGCGCCAATTGCTGCTATATGTCCGCTTTGTTGAGGTCTCCGACTACCGCGTGGCGAACGAAACGCGTACTGTTTTACGCACGTCGGCCGCAGCTATGCATGCAGCCGCACAGGCAGTGACGCGCACAGTGACGAACGGCGAAGAGGGACTGGCATGGACCGCGGGACGGTCGGCAGTGCGAACCGGGGGCGGCTTCAGGTCGAGGCCCGGACCGAGGGGCACAGCGAGGTCGTGACTCCGGTGGGTGAGCTCGACCACCACACCGCCGATCTGCTGCGGGTGCCTCTGGAGAGTGCGGTCGAACAGGGGCGTTCACGCCTGGTGGTCGACTGCTCTCGGCTGGACTTCTGCGATTCCACCGGGCTGAACGTGCTGCTCGGCGCCCGCCTCAAGGCGGAGGCGGCCGGGGGAGGCGTTCATCTGGCCGGAATGCTGCCCGTCGTGGCGAGGGTGTTCGAGATCACCGGCGCGGAGGCGGTCTTCACCGTCCACGCCACGCTCGAAGAGGCCCTGGCCACCTGACCCGGTACGAGCGCGTGACCGCGGACATCCCCGATGTCGGCTGCATCACGCGATCGTGTGCCTCAAGTGGGTGTTGTTGCGATATGGCAGGGCAGGAGACACCCCGGCGGTGCCCCGCAAGGGCTCCGGCACAATCGGTAACTGATCATTATCTGTTTCAACGGCGACATGGCGACATGGCGAATCGGTGAGGTGAAGCGCTGATGAGCACCACCCGGCAGCATCCGCCGGGCGACCTCGGTCGCGAGCCGGACGAAGCGGGCCCAGCCTCGCCCGTCCCGGCCGAGCGGCAGTGGCGCACGCTCTCGCTCGGGCAGGCCAGCGGCATTGTTCCGACGGCCCGTGACTTCGCCCGGCAGGCGCTGCACGACTGGGGCTGGCTCCCGGCGTCCACCGCCGACCGCAGGGCCGCCGCCGAGGACGTCCTGCTGGTCGTCTCCGAGCTGGTGACCAACGCGTGCCTGCACGCGGAGGGCCCCGAGGAGCTCCGGATCGGCCGCAGCCCCAAGGCGCTGCGGGTGGAGGTCGTCGACCGGGGAGCCGGGCAGCCCGCACCCCGTACGCCGCACCGCGCCGGCCGGCCCGGCGGGCACGGCATGTTCATCGTGCAGCGCCTCTGCCTCGACTGGGGTGTCCTGCGTACGCCGGACGCCCCGGGCAAGACCGTCTGGGCGGAGCTCGCCGCTCCCGCCTGACCGCACCCCTCGCACCTCCGCACCACCGAAGAGCGCGCCGGATCGGCGCGCTCTTTGTCTTCCCTCCATCAGGCCCCGGGCGTACCTTGAGCGCCCAATCTGATGTGCCGTCAGTAATGCGCGCCCGTACGGGTCGTGGCGCGCGGCGGCGTCCGGCAGGAGGGGAACACGAGGTGTCGAACCAGAAGCGGACAAATCTCGCGCTGGCGGCCGCGCTGGCGGGCTCGATCGTGGTGGCGGGCGCGCCCGCCGCGCACGCCGAGGTCGTGGACGTCAACTACCAGTGCGTGACGCCCATCGGTCCCAAAGGGGCGGTCTCGCCCATCGATATCAAGGGCGTGAAGAGCGGTAACGGCTACAAGCTCACCATGTCCTTCCAGAAGGGTGTCTCCTCCAGCCCGGTCGAGCTGGGGAAGGGGGCCATGAACCCGAGCGCCGTCATCGAACTGGGCGGCGCGGAGACGGGCAAGGTACAGGTCTCCGGCCCGGCGAACACCGAGGCGATTCCGGCCAACACCCCCATCAAGATCAGTGACTTGTCGGGGACGTACACCCCGAAGAAGAGCGGCAAGGTCACCTTCACCGCCGGGGTCCTCACCATCAAGGCCCTCGGTACGACGACCACCTGTACGCCCAAGAACAGCCCCGGCCCGTCCCTCGAACTCGACGTCCAGGGGGCGGGCGGTTCGTCGGGCGGCTCCACCGGGGCGGCGGCAGCACCGGCGGCGGGGGCGGCGAGACCGACTTCCCCGGCAAGGAGGTGTCCGTCGCCTACGCGTGCAAGACCCCCATCGGCGACAAGAACGCCACCTCACCGGTGAGGATCAGCGCCAAGAAGAGCGGCGGCTCCTACGACCTGACGGTCAAGTTCAGCAAGTCCGTGATGGACAGCCCGATCGACATCCCGGCCGACCAGGTCAAGCCGTCCATGGAGGTCAAGTTCGGCGGGGCGGACGAGGGCACGGTCAAGGTCGAGGGGCCGCTGAACAAGGAGGTCATCAAGACCGGCGCCCCGATCGAGATCCCCGACCTCACCGGCACGTACAAGCCCGGCGCGAGCGGGAAGTCCACGCTCAGCCCCGGAGTCCTGACGGTGATGGCCGCCGGTACGACGACCACCTGCACCCCGCCCGCCGATGTGGCCGTCTCGCTGGAGCTGGACACCTCCGCCCAGCCGGGCGGCGCGTCCGGCGGCAGCGGGAGCGGCGGCGCGGCGGGCTCCGGCGGAGCGGCCGCGTCCGGCGGCGGCACGGACTCGGGCGGCGGCCTGGCCGCCACCGGGGCCGAGGGCGACGGCGCGCTGAGGGCGCTCGGCCTGGTCGCCGGCACGGCGATCCTGCTGGGGGGCGCGGTGTTCACGTTCACCCCGTGGCGGAAGCTGCGCGGCACGCGCTGAGCGGGGGCGGAACGACCAAAGGGCCGCCGCACCGGAGCGTTCCGGAACGACGGGCCGCCGCACCGCAGCGTTCCGGAACGACGAAGGGCCGCCGCACCGGAGCGATTCCGGTG
>NZ_JBHXJG010000411.1:0-3956 GCF_042723425.1 Streptomyces sp. NPDC058375
CGGCTTCCTCCTCGCGGAGGGGGCCGGCCGTTCCTTCGTCCGGTCTCAGGCGTACCGGTAGATCCTGCTGTGGTCGAGGAGCTTCCTCGGGGTCACGCCCCAGGGGGGCATGGCCTCGTCGAGGCCGAAGACGTAGTCGCGGTCGGGGCCGGGCGAAGCGGGTTTGCGGCCCGGGAGGTAGGCGGACTTCGGGTGCGCCTTCCGCCAGCGGTCCCAGAGCAGGTCGATGAACGAGTGGTGGAGCCAGAACACCGGGTCCTCGGGGGAGGCCGCCCCCGCCATCGGCCCGCCGACCCACTGGTGGACCTGGTTGTGCAGGCCCACCCCGCGGACGCCCCGGATCCCCCAGCCCTCGACGCGGTTGCGGAAGCCCTCGGTGCTGATGCTGTTCCAGGGCTCGGTGTCGTAGACCGGGTCCTTCAGCGCCCGCGTCACGTCGTTCTTGGTGGGGAGGGAGACCGGGTCGCTGTCCGGCCTGCCGAAGTTGCGGGTGAGGTAGTGCTCGTCGGTGACGCCCCTGCCGACGCTCCAGTTGCCCGCATCGTAGGCGAACGCCCCGGTGGTGACCCGGCGGTCGCCGGGCCTGCCGTTGCCGCCGAGGAAGTCCTCCGCCCAGAGCGACGAGGTCGGCTTGTTGTCCTGGGTCCAGTCCCAGTAGGGGACGCTGACGCCCGCGTCGACCTGCTGGAGCGCCTTCTCGAACTCCAGCAGGTACTGGCGGTGCCAGGGGAAGAACGAGGACGTCATGTGCGCCGGGCGCGGCCGGCGCTCGGTGTCCATGACGTAGTACTCGCGGTGCATGACGACGAAGTCGTCGTAGCGGCCGGAGCGCTTGAGCTGCAGGATCGCGTCGACGAGCCGGCGCTTCTCGGTGCGCGTGAGGGCGCGCTGGTTCTTGCGGGTGTACACCGGTGCTGGTCCTCCTGGTTCACATGCGGTGCGAGTCGGGCGGTGCGAGTCGGGCGGAGCCGAGTTCGTCGACGGCGGCGCGGGCCGTCTCCAACAGCGTCGGGTACGACTCGTAGTGCCGGACGTCGCTCAGATAGGTGCCGTCCGCCCGCCTCATGACGTGCAGCGGCCTGCCGTCGATACGAATCTCCGTGACCGGTTCGCCGGCGACCTCGACACGGTCGTCGTCCGAGGCGCCGGCGGGGACGACGACGGTCGCCGTCCCCCGGATCTCCCGGCCCCGGTACATCTCGGCGAACTCCTCCGTCGTGGCTCGGGAACCGGATCCGGAGCCGGGTCCGGGCGCCGGTGCGGGCCGGGCCTCGGCGGCCGGGTCGCTGTCGAGCAGGGGGAGCAGGGCGCCGGCGGTGCCCGTGACCACGGCGGCCGTGAAGGCTCCGCGCAGGACGGTCCGGCGGGAGGGAATGCGGGTGCCGCCCGGTTTCGCGGGGGTGGGGCTCATGAGATGACGGCCGCCTCTCGTTAACTCGTCCGAGGTGCTTCTGATGGCGATGTTGACAACGAGGCGGTGCCGAAACAGTTCTCGTGCGTGCGGCGTACGGAGCACACGCGGTGGTCGCGTTCCGTCAAACGCGTGAGGGCGCGGGGCCATCGGCGACGACGGGCCGCGTCGCGAGGGCCCCCGTGGCCGGCGGGCCGGAACATCGCCTGGCGAACCGTGGAGGTGTTGGACATGACCGTTCCGTACCAGCTGTCCGAGGACCGTGTGCTGCGCGCGGCGGACGTCGATCTGGCCGACCCGGCGTTCTGGCGGTTGCCGCGCCCCGAGCGGCTCAGGGTCTTCGCCCTGCTGCGGGAGCTGGACGCGCCGGTCCTCTCCACCCCCGGCCGGGCACCGCGCGTACCGCCGGCAAGCCGTTCCACGCCCTGGTGCGCCACGCCGATGTGCGGACCGCGAGCCGTACGCCCGGGGTGTTCGCGAGCGCCCCCGGGGTCGCCCCCCGGAGCCGACCGGCTGGGCGAAGGCGCTGTTCGGGAACTCGATGGTCAACATGGACGGGTCCGAGCACGCGGCGCTGCGCCGGATCTTCTCGCGGCGCTTCACCCCGCGGCTGCTGGCGGGCTTCGAGGAGAACGTCGGCCGGCTCGCCTGGCGGCTGGTGGACGAGCTGACCGCCGAGCGCCCCGGGGACTTCGTGCCGTCGGCGGCCTCGCGGCTCCGACTTCGACCGGTACATCGGCGGGGCCGTCGACGAGATCGTGCGGCATTCGACGCCGATCATCCAGTTCCGCAGGACCGTCACCGCCGAATTCACGCTGGGCGGTCGCACATTCCTCCCGGGGGAGAAAGTCGCACTCATTTACGCGTCCGCCAATCGCGACGAGAGGGTTTTCACCCATCCGGATCGCTTCGACATCACCCGGTCGCCGAATCCCCATCTGGGATACGGCGGCGGGGGCCCGCACCACCGCCTGGGAGCACATCTGGCCCGCCTGGAAATAACGGCCCTGTTCCGGCAACTGATCGACCGACGCCCCGTCATGCGGAACCTTGGAGACCCGGAACTGGTCGATTCGAATTTCGACAACCGCGTCGGCTCGCTGCCGTTCACGTTCGGCCCACATTCACCTGAACGGCACGCCCGCAACGCCGAATACGATAAATGGACTCCTGCGCATGCCCCCGGTGCACGATGATGCGACTCTCTCCCTATCAGGCCGAACCGGCCGGAATTCACCGCAGCCAGGAGGAGCAATGCCGGCAAAGCGCCGTCTCATCGTTTCGTGCATCGCGGCGGCCGCTCTCAGCCTCCTGGCAGGTGGCGGCATCGCGGGTCAGTCGCCGCCGGGCCCCGATTCCGTCGACGGCGCCGCCCCCGGCCCGGCGGGGCGGGAAAGCGGCACGGCGCACGGCGCGTATCTGGACTACGGGCCGGCCGGGGTCAGCAGGATGGCCGATCTCTCGCGCTGGCTCGGCGGGGCGGAGCTGCGGGTGGGGCACACGTACCTGCCGGGCGATCTGTGGGTGAACATCGAGGGCTCCCCCGATTTCCTCGACGCGTGGGCGGACTGGAGACGGGCGGACCAGGACCGGATGTTCGTCCTGAACGTGCCGATGCTGGAGCGCAACGAGGAGCAGGTCCCGGACGACGAGGTCCGCACCCTGCTCCGGGCGGGCGCGGCCGGGGACTACGACCAGCACTTCACGCGGCTCGCGGAGCGCCTGGTGGAGCTGGGCGTCCCGGACACCGTGATCGTGCTCGGCTGGGAGATGAACGGCACGACGTACACGCATCGCTGCGGTCCCGATCCCACGTCCTGGAAGGCGTACTGGGAGCGGATCGTCACGGCGATGCGCGCGGTGCCCGGTCAGGAGTTCCGCTTCGACTTCACGCCGAGCCGGGGGCGGGACGCGGTGCCGTGGACCGAGTGCTATCCGGGCGACGACGTCGTCGACATCATCGGGATGGACTCCTACGACCAGCCTCCCGGCGAGACCTTCGACGACCAGATCACCGACCCGTACGGGCTCCAGAAGCACGTGGACTTCGCCGCGGAGCGCGGCAAGCCCATCTCGTTCCCGGAGTGGGGGCTCTTCCGCAACGGCGACAACTCCGAGTACATGCGGCGGATGCTGGAGTGGATCGACCGGCACGAGCCCCTGTACCAGACGGTCACGGACTACTGCCCGCACGGTGTCTGGCAGTGCAAGAGCAATCCGCGCTCCTCGGAGGTGTTCCGGACGATGCTGACCGAGATGGCCGCGCCCGCGAAGCCCTCCCCCAGCCCGACACCGAGTCCGACCCCGACGCCCACACCGACGCCGACGGATCCGAGCGCGTCGCCGACGGTCCCGCCGTCCCTCCAGCCGTCCCCGCCGGTGGCGCCCTCGCCCACGTCGCCGGGGGCCGGGGTTCCGCCCACCCGCAGGTGGTGTGTCCCCGTGCCGTTCGCCGACTGGCTGGGCCCGCGGATGCGGGAGCGCGACATCTGCTTCCGCTACTGACCCCGGGCATGGAAACGGCTCCGGCCCTCCTGTCGGGGGC
>NZ_JBHXJG010000412.1:0-3914 GCF_042723425.1 Streptomyces sp. NPDC058375
TATCCGTACTCCACGCCCTCGTTCAGGGGGTGACAGGGACCGCGGCGGCGGCGATCGCCCCGGGGGAGGGCGTCTCCTTCAGGTCAGGAGACGGTCCCCGGGTCTTCACCACCGCACTGGCATCGCACAGCCGCCGCGGCCTCGTCGTCCTGCCCCCACCGCGCGGCACCCCTCATCCGGGTGCGCGGTACGGGCAGGGACTTGAGGGAGGCTCAGTCCTCGCGCAGGGCGCGGACGGCCTCCTCCACACGCTTGCCGTAGTCGGCGTCGGCAGCGTGGAAGTGGGCGAGGTTCTTCTCGATCACGTCGTCGCGGGTGACCTGCGAGAGGCCTCCGGCGATGTTCGCGACCAGGCGGCCCTTCTCGTCCTCCGACATGAGCCGGAAGAGTTCGCCCGCCTGGAAGAAGTCGTCATCCTTGGCGTGGGCGGGCGCCTCGTGCGTGCCCGTCCAGCCGTGGATGGCGAGCGGCGCGGCGAGCGCCGCGTCGGTCTGCGCCGGACCGGCGTACGAGTTGGGCTCGTAGTTCTTGTCGTGGCGCGAGCCGTTGCGGGTCGCGTGGATGCCGTCGCGGCCGTAGTTGTCGACGACGGCGGCCCGCGGCGCGTTCACCGGGAGGTGGGTGTGGTTGACGCCCAGGCGGTAGCGGTGCGCGTCCGCGTAGGCGAACAGCCGGCCCTGGAGCATCTTGTCCGGGGACGGGCCGATGCCGGGCACGAAGTTGTTCGGCGAGAACGCGGCCTGCTCGACCTCGGCGAAGACGTTGTCCGGGTTCCGGTCCAGGACCAGGCGGCCGACCCGCTGGAGCGGGTAGTCGCTGTGCGGCCACACCTTGGTGAGGTCGAACGGGTTGAACCGGTAGTCCGCGGCCTCGGCGGCCGGCATCACCTGGACGTGCAGCGTCCAGGACGGGTTGACGCCCCGCTCGATGGCCTGGAGCAGGTCCGTCTGGTGCGAGTTGGCGTCCTTGCCGACGAGCTCGGCGGCCTGCTCGCTGGAGAGGGAGCGCACGCCCTGGTTGGTCTTGAAGTGGTACTTGACGAAGAAGGCCTCGCCCTCGGCGTTCGTCCACTGGTAGGTGTGCGACCCGAAGCCGTTCATGTGGCGGTACGAGGCGGGGATGCCCCGGTCGCCCATCAGCCAGGTGACCTGGTGGGTCGCCTCGGGGGAGTTCCCCCAGAAGTCCCAGACGTTGTCCGGCTCCTGCTTGCCCGTGAACGGGTCGCGCTTCTGCGAGTGGATGAAGTCGGGGAACTTGATCGGGTCCTTGATGAAGAACACCGGGGTGTTGTTGCCGACCAGGTCGTAATTGCCCTCGTTCGTATAGAACTTGAGGGCGAAGCCGCGCGGGTCGCGGACCGCGTCCGCGCCACCGAGCGAGTCCGCGACGGTGGAGAAGCGGATGAACGTCTCGGTGCGCTTGCCCACCTCGGAGAGGAAGTCGGCACGGGTGAAGCCGGTGACGTCGTCGGTCACCTCGAAGTAGCCGTACGCGCCGGAGCCACGGGCGTGGACCACGCGCTCCGGGATGCGCTCACGGTTGAAGCGGGCGAGCTTCTCCAGGAGGTGCTGGTCCTGGAGGAGGATCGGTCCACCGACACCGGCGGTGGCGGAGTTCTGGTTGTCGGCGACCGGGGCGCCTGACTCGGTCGTGAGCACACGCTTAGCCATGTGGCGGGATGACCTTTCGTACGAGCTGCTGACGGCTTGAGGAGCGTAGGTTCGCCGCAGAGAAAACGTCAACAGTTTGTTGAAAACGAAGTGTGTGGTTCCGGGCCGCGGCAGCGCCTGGGCGCGACAGGACAGGTGTCAGCGCCACCGCGGCCCGGAGATCAGGGGGCCCGAAGTGCGGGCCGTGGTCCCGGGGGCGGTCCGGCGATCATGGCCGGTCGCCCTTCACGGGGCCGTGCTCCTCACGGAGCCGGGGGTCAGACCTGGGAGCCGGACAGCCGCTCGACCGAGCGCAGCAGCGCCGAGTGGTCCAGGCCGCCGTCGCCCTGGGCACGCAGCGAGGCGACCAGCTGGGCGACCACACCGCCGACGGGCAGGGCCGCGCCGACGTTGCGGGCGGCGTCGGTGACGATGCCCATGTCCTTGTGGTGCAGGTCGATCCGGAAGCCGGGGGCGAAGTCCCGCTTCAGGAAGTTGTCCTTCTTGCGGGTCAGCACGGTCGAGCCGGCGAGGCCCCCGTTGAGGACGTCCAGCGCGGCGGCGAGGTCGACGCCGGACTTCTCCAGGAAGACCACGGCCTCGGCGCAGGCCTGGATGTTGACCGCGACGATCAGCTGGTTGGCGGCCTTCACCGTCTGGCCGGAGCCGTGCGGGCCGCAGAGCACGATGGTCTTGCCGAGCGCGTCCAGGAGCGGCTTCGCGGCGTCGAAGTCCGCCTGCTCGCCGCCGACCATGATGGACAGGACCGCCTCGATGGCGCCGGCCTCGCCGCCGGAGACCGGCGCGTCCAGGACCCGGATGCCCTTCTCCGCCGCGTTCTTGGCGAGGTCGACCGAGGTCTGCGGGGTGATGGAGGACATGTCCACCAGCAGCGCGCCGCGCTTGGCGTTCTCCAGGATGCCGTCGGGGCCGTACGCGATGGCCTCGACCTGCGGCGATGCGGGCACCATCGTGATGACGACATCCGCGTCCTTGACCGCGTCCGCGATCGAGGAGGCGCCGGTGCCGCCGGCTGCGACCAGCCGGTCGATCTTGTCCTGCTCCAGGGTGTATCCGGTGACGGAGTAACCGGCCTTGATCAGGTTCTCCGACATGGGGGAGCCCATGATGCCGAGACCGATCCACGCAACCTTGGGGAGGTTGTTGCTCATGAGGGTGCCTTCCTGAAAAACGTGTGTACGTAAGGGGGTTGGGCGTGACCCTCAGGTCCGCCCGGCCCGCCCGCGGCCGGTCAACCGGTCAGCGGGCCGCTCGGGCCGACGCCGGGAGCCAGTCGAAGGACTCGGCGCTCGGCCGGTCGCCCGGCTTGTACTCCAGGCCGACCCAGCCGGTGTACCCGGCGTCCTTCAGCTCGTCGAGGAGCTGCTCCAGCGGGAGCGAGCCGGTGCCCGGCGCGCCACGTCCCGGGTTGTCGGCGATCTGGACGTGGCCGGTCTTCGCGGCGTACGCCTTGATGACCTGGCTCAGGTCCTCGCCGTTCATCGAGAGGTGGTAAAGGTCCAGCAGGAACTTCGCGTTCCCGAGGCCCGTCGCCGCGTTGACCTTGTCGACGGCCTCGATCGCGGCCGGTGCGCTGACCAGCGGATAGAGCGGCGACTCCGGCTTGTTGAGGGTCTCGACGAGCAGGATCGCCCCGACGCGGTCAGCCGCACGGGCGGCCAGGACCAGGTTCTCCAGGGCGAGCGTGTCCTGGACCTGCGGGTCCGCGCCCTCGACGCGGTTGCCGTACAGCGCGTTGAGCGCCGTGCAGCCGACCGAGGCGGCGAAGTCGGCCGCCACCTCGATGTTGGCCCGGAAGCGGTCCGACTCCGTGCCGGGCACGGAGAGCGCGCCGCGGTCGGGGCCGGGCAACTGTCCGGCGTAGAAGTTCAGCCCCACCAGCTGGGTGCCGGCGTCGTCGAGCGCCTTCTTGAGGGCGTCGAGCTCCGCCTGCGGCGGGGTGGGGGTCTCGATCCAGGGCCACCACAGCTCGACCGCGGTGAAGCCCGCCGCGGCGGCTGCCGCGGGACGCTCCAGGAGCGGGAGTTCCGTGAAGAGGATCGAAAGGTTCACATCGAAGCGCTGGTCCGGGTATCCCATGAGGATGTCGGCGCTCCTTCCGTATTGCGGAAGTTAGTTTCTGCTTAACGGAAGATTGCCCGGAGCGGGGTGGGGCTGTCAAGGGGGTGCCGCAAAATTCGCCCCGGTCAAGGTCGGCATCCAGATCCTGGAGTCCCTGAACCTGCGCCAGCGCGGCCTGGAGAT
>NZ_JBHXJG010000413.1:0-3905 GCF_042723425.1 Streptomyces sp. NPDC058375
GTCGAAGTAGTTGGCCATCGGCCGAGCTTACGCGGTCGGGCCGGACCGGTTGAGGGGTGCGCCGTAAAGCGTGTGAGGCGGCCCGTCGTGCGACGGGCCGCCTCTTCTTCCGCTTCACACGGTGGTGTTCACCGCCGGGCCCGGTCAGACCGCGGCGGCCCCCACCAGCTCGTCCAGGACGTCCTCCATGGTCACGAAGCCGATGACCGTGCCCTTGCCCCCGGCGACCGCCGCGAGATGCGTACCGGCGGCCCGCATCGCGGTGAGGGTGTCATCGAGCGGGGTGTCGATCTCGACCCGGATGACGGGGTGGAGGGCGCTCTTCGGCAGCGCCTCGGTGCGCTCCGCGACACCGAGGGCGTCCTTGATGTGGAAGTACCCCAGCAGCCCGTCGTCGGGGCCGGTGACCGGCAGCCGGGAGAAGCCCGAGGCGACCGCGGCCCGCTCCAGACCCTGCGGGGTGATGCCCAGGTCGACGGTGACGGTCCGGTTCAGCGGGACCATCACCTCGCCGACCGGGCGGGTTCCGAGCTCCAGGGCGTCTTGCAGCCGCTCGCCGTCCGCCGGGGCCAGCAGCCCGGCGTCGCTGGAGTCCTTCACCAGCCGCACGAGCTCGTCGTCGGTGAACACCGAGGCGACCTCGTCCTTGGTCTCCACCTTGAGCAGCCGCAGCAGCATGTTGGCGAAGGCGTTGATGCCGAAGATGACGGGCCGCAGCGCCCGGGTCAGGGCCACCAGGGACGGCCCCAGCGCCAGCGCGGTGGCGACGGGGGCGGCCAGCGCGATGTTCTTCGGGATCATCTCGCCGATGAGCATGTGCAGATACGTCGCCAGCGTCAGCGCGATCACGAAGGCGATCGGGTGGACCAGCGCGTCGGGCACACCGACCGCGTCGAACGGCGGCTCCAGCAGATGGGCGATGGCCGGTTCCGCTACGGCGCCCAGCACCAGGGAGGAGATGGTGATGCCGAGCTGCGCGGTGGCCATCGCGGCCGAGAGGTGTTCGAGACCCCACAGGGTGCTCTTGGCACGTCGGCTGCCCCGGACGGCCTGCGGCTCGATCTGACTGCGGCGGACCGAGATGAGCGCGAACTCCGCGCCCACGAAGAACGCGTTGGTGAGAAGGGTGAGCGCGCCGATGGCGAGCTGAATGGTGGTCATCGGGCGTCCTCCTCCACGAGGGCCAGCGCCGGAGCGGGCGCGGTGATCCGGACCCGGTCGGCCCGGTGGTGCTCGATGTCGAGCACGTCGAACTGCCAGCCGTCGACCTCCACCCGGTCGGTGCGGACCGGGATACGGGCCAGCTGGTTCGCGAGCAGGCCGGCGAGCGTCTCGTACGGGCCTTCCGGCGCGGTGAATCCGATCCGGTCGAGCTGGTCCAGCCGGATGCTGCCCTCGGCCGCCCAGACCCGGCGGCCGTCGCCGAGCGGCTCGGCCGGTGCGAGGTCGGGGCGCTCGTGGGGGTCGTGCTCGTCGCGGACCTCGCCGACGACCTCCTCCACGATGTCCTCGACGGTGGCGACCCCTGCCGTCCCGCCGTACTCGTCGATCACCACCGCCATCGTCCGGTGCTTGCGCAACTGCGCCAGCAGCCGGTCGACGGGCAGCGAGTCGGGGACGAGCAGCGGCTCGGTGGCCAGCGCCGTGACCGGGGTCCGGGGCCGCTCCGACTCGTCCAGGGCGAGGACGTCGCGGATGTGGACCGTGCCGATGACCTCGTCCAGGCTGTCCCGGTAGACCGGGAAGCGGGACAGGCCGGTGGCCAGGGTGAGGTTGGCGGCGTCGGCGGCGGTGGCGTGCGCCTCCAGCGCCCGGACGTCGACGCGCGGCGTCATCACGTTCTCGGCGGACAGCTCCGCCAGGTGCAGGGTGCGGACGAACAGCTCGGCCGAGTCCTGCTCGATGGCGCCCTCACGGGCGGAGTGCTGGGCGAGCGCGATCAGCTCCTGCGGCGTACGGGCGGAGGCCAGCTCCTCGGCCGGCTCCAGGCCCAGCCGTCGCACGAAGCGGTTCGCGGTGTTGTTGAGGTGCCGGATCAGCGGACCGAAAGCGGCCGTGAACGCACGCTGCGGGGTGGAGACGACCTTGGCGACCGTGAGCGGGCTGGAGATCGCCCAGTTCTTCGGGACCAGCTCGCCGATGACCATGAGGACGACGGTGGACGCGGCCACGCCGAGGAGGGTGGCGACCGTGGACACGGCGCCGGCCGGCAGGCCGACGGCCTCCAGCGGGCCGCGCAGCAGCACCGCGAGGGACGGCTCGGCGAGCATGCCGATGACCAGGGAGGTCACGGTGATGCCGAGCTGGGCGCCGGAGAGCTGGAAGGTGAGCCGCTTGGCCGCCTTGAGTGCGCTCTCGGCGCCGCGCTCACCGGCCTTCGCGGCGCGCTCGAGCTCGCTCCGCTCGATGGTCGTGAGCGAGAACTCGGCCGCGACGAACACTGCACAGGCCAGTGTCAGCGCGAGGGCGAGGAGGAGAAGGACCACTTCGCTCACCGTGTCACCTCCGTCCCCTGGTGCGCGGGATCAGGGATGACACGGTTCGTACTGGGAGGCTCACCCATTGCGGTGCCGCAGCTCCTTCTCTGTTCGGGTCGTCGGGATCGACGGTGGGGGACGGGTGTGAACCCGCCTGATAGATAGTAAAGGGAACGCAAAGCAAAGGGGAGTGGCGGGTGTCACACGGAGTGCCGCCCGGGGAAGCGCCTCGCGGTGGATGACGAGAAGCGGGTTCCGGGCGGTCGCCTGTGATCTTGGTGGCCGGAACTGTGCGTAGCGGTCGCAGGCTTGGGAAATCCTTGGCTTCCCGGGAGGTTCTGCCCGGCGAGGTGGCTCACGCGGCCTCGATCGCCCATCCACAGAAGGAGCGGACGCCGCACATGGTGTTCAAGAAGTTGCTCGGAGCCCTCGGGGTCGGTGGACCCTCGGTCGACACCGTTCTGCAGCCCGGCCCGGCGCTGCCGGGTGGTCTCCTCTCCGGAGAGGTCCGCCTGCGGGGCGGCGGGTCGGACGTGACGGTCGACCGGATCTCCCTTCTCCTCGTCGCCCGGGTCGAGAGGGAGGACCTGGAGGAGGAGACCGAGGACACCGTCGTCCTCGAACGGTTCACCGTCGGCGGTGGGTTCCGACTGGCGGAGGAGGCCGAGCACACGGTGCCCTTCACCGTCACCCTGCCGTGGGAGACGCCGATCACCGAGCTGCACGGCCAGCACCTCGGGCCCGTCCTCGGGATCCGCACGGAGCTGGAGGTCGCGGGAGCCCGGGACAAGGGCGACCTCGACGCGCTCGCGGTGGGGCCGCTGCCCGCGCAGGAGGCGATCCTGGAGGCCTTCGGGCAGCTCGGTTACGCGTTCAGGTCCGCGGACCTGGAGCTCGGCCACATCCGCGGCACCGGTCAGCAGCTGCCCTGCTACCAGGAGATCGAGATCCTCCCGCCGGCCGGCCACGCGCATGCCGTGAACGAGATCGAGGTGACCTTCATCGCCGCACCGGGCGGTCTGGAGGTCGTGATCGAGGCGGACAAGCGTGCCGGGCTCCTCTCCGAGGGCCACGACACGGTCCACCGCTTCACCGCCTCCCACCACGCGGCCCCGCAGACCGACTGGAACGCCCAGGTCGACGCCTGGCTGAAGGAGGTCATCGCCGGCCGCGAGGGGTACGGCACGCCGTCCCCGTACGGAGACCACCACGGCGAACCCCACGGTGACCGGCACCGTTCGGGCCCCGGCGCGGGTGCGGTGGTGGCCGGGGTCCCCGCGGGCGTGGCCGTGGGCGTCGTCGGCGGCATGGTCGCGGCCGAGGTCGTCGACGAGATCGGCGACGCCTTCGAGGGCGAGGGCGAGGGCGAGGGCGAGGGCGAGGAGGACGCGGGGGGCGACGACGAGGGCTGACCGGGCAGGCCCCGGT
>NZ_JBHXJG010000414.1:0-3832 GCF_042723425.1 Streptomyces sp. NPDC058375
AGCACGCAGGGCGAGCCCGCCGCCTCCCCGGCCTCCTCGGAACGCGAGACTCCGGGGGCCACTGCCCCGGCCCGCACCCGGTCCGGCCCACGGACCACGGGCGTCGTCGTCGACGGGCCGGGCGCGCCGGTGCGCCTGGCCGGCTGCTGTACGCCGGTGCCCCCCGACGAGCTGACCGGCTTCGTCGTCCGGGGCGGCGCGGTCACCGTGCACCGCCGCGAGTGTTCCGCCGCCGCCGAGATGCGGGACATCGGCCGCGCCCCGGTCGGGGCCCGCTGGGCGGACGCCGGGGGCCGGGAGTCCGAGGTCGGCTGCCGGGTGACCCTGGTCGCCGAGTCCTTCGGCCGCCCCCGGCTGCTGGCCGACCTCACCGAGGCCATCGCCACCGCCGAGGCGGCGATCGTCTCCGCCACCGTGGAGCCGCCCAGCGAGCAGCGGGTCCGCCACACCTACACCCTCCAGCTCCCCGACGCGGCGGGACTTCCCGGTCTGATGCGCGCCATGCGCGATGTCGCCGGGGTCTACGACGTCAGCCGCGCCCAGCACCCGGCCCCGGCCGGTTGAACGGTCACGGTCGGCTGAACGTCACTGGCGGCTGAGCCACTCCGCACCACCCGCCCTCGTTCGGGTGGTGCGGCGCGCGGCTCCCCGGCCGGGCGGCCCCGCGCTGATAGCGGTAGTCCATGCCGCTCCTGACCCGCCGCCTGCGCGCCGCCCTGCTGGCGACCGCCTCGGCCACCCTCGTCGCCGCCGCCCTGCCCGCCCCCGAGCCCCTGGGCATCGGAGACCGGCTCTTCCCCGAGCTGGGCAACCCCGGATACGACGTCCTCGCGTACGACATCGCCTTCACCTACCACGGCTCCAACACCAAGCCCCTGGACGCGGTCACCAGGATCAGGGCCCGCACCACCGCCCCGCTGGACCGGATCAACCTCGACTTCGCCCGGGGCACCGTCCACGGCGTCGAGGTCAACGGGCAGAGCGTGGACTTCGGCAGCAAGAGGGAGGACCTCGTCCTCCAGGCCCCCCGTCGCCTCCCCGCGGGCGTACCGCTGAACATCACCGTCCGGCACACCAGCGACCCGAGCGGATCCGGGGACGACGGCGGCTGGGTGCGTACCGCCGACGGGCTCGCCATGGCCAACCAGGCCGACGCCGCCCACCGCGTCTTCCCCAGCAACGACCACCCCTCCGACAAGGCCTACTTCACCTTCCGCGTCACCGCCCCGCACAAGCTGACGGCGGTCGCGGCCGGCCTGCCCGTGGGCAAGACCCGGAGCGGGGCCACGACCACCTGGACGTACCGCACCGAGCACCCCATGGCCACCGAACTGGCCCAGGTCTCCATCGGCAGCTCCGCCGTCGCGCACCGCACAGGACCGCACGGGCTGCCGGTCCGCGACGTCGTCCCGGCCGCCGACCGGAAGAAGCTGGAGCCCTGGCTGAAGAAGACCCCGGCGCAGTTGGAGTGGATGGAGCAGCAGGTCGGCCGCTACCCCTTCGAGACGTACGGGGTGCTCGTCGCCGACAGCCCCATCGGGTTCGCCCTGGAGACCCAGACGCTGTCGCTGTTCGGGAAGTCGTTCTTCACCGAGCCCGCCTATCCGGAGTGGTACGTCGACTCGGTGATGGTCCACGAGCTGGCCCACCAGTGGTTCGGCAACAGCGTCTCGCCCGCGAGCTGGTCCGACCTGTGGCTGAACGAGGGACACGCCAGCTGGTACGAGGCCCGGTACGCCGAGGAGAACGGCGGCGGCACACTGGAGCGGCGGATGCGCGAGGCGTACAAGCTGTCCGACGGCTGGCGCGCGGACGGAGGCCCTCCGGCGCACCCGGACGGACCGGCCCCGGGGCAGAAGCTCAGCCTGTTCCGCCCGGTGATGTACGACGGCAGCGCCCTGGTGCTCTACGCCCTGCGCCAGGAGATCGGCGAGGCCGCCTTCGACCGGCTGGAGCGCACCTGGGTCCGGGCGCACCGGGACTCCACCGCGACCACCGCGGACTTCACCCGGCTCGCCTCCGGGATCGCCGGCCGTGATCTGACCGGCTTCTTCGACGGCTGGCTGTACGGGAAGAAGACCCCGCCGATGCCCGGACACCCGGACTGGAGCAGCGCGAAACCCGCGTGACGGGCCCGGCGGGGCCGTGCCACTATCGACGCGTCGGCGCGGCGGACCGCACCGGAGTTCCCCGAGGGGAATCATCCGGGAAGATCACACGTTGTGACTGACGTAAAGACTTCTATCGACGTAAGGATCCAATGACCTCCTCTTCTTCCCTTCCCCAGGACGCGCAGGACGCGCAGAGCGCCACGGAGAACACCACCGAGAGCCTCACCGAGGCCCGCCGGGCCGACGCCCTGATGGAAGAGGACGTCGCCTGGAGCCACGAGATCGACGGAGCCCGCGACGGCGAGCAGCTCGACCGCTCGGAGCGAGCCGCCCTGCGGCGCGTGGCCGGTCTCTCCACGGAGCTCGAGGACGTCACCGAGGTCGAGTACCGCCAGCTGCGCCTGGAGCGCGTGGTGCTGGTGGGCGTCTGGACCTCGGGGACGGTGCACGACGCGGAGATCTCCCTCGCGGAGCTCGCCGCCCTCGCCGAGACGGCGGGCGCGCAGGTGCTGGACGCGGTGTACCAGCGGCGCGACAAGCCCGACCCGGCGACCTACATCGGTTCGGGCAAGGCGCTGGAGCTGCGCGACATCGTGCTCGAATCCGGTGCCGACACCGTCGTCTGCGACGGTGAGCTGAGCCCCGGCCAGCTGATCCACCTGGAAGACGTCGTCAAGGTCAAGGTGGTCGACCGGACCGCCCTGATCCTCGACATCTTCGCCCAGCACGCCAAGTCCCGCGAGGGCAAGGCGCAGGTCTCGCTCGCGCAGATGCAGTACATGCTGCCGCGGCTGCGCGGCTGGGGTCAGTCGCTCTCCCGTCAGATGGGCGGCGGCGGTTCCAGCGGCGGTGGCGGTATGGCCACCCGTGGTCCCGGTGAAACCAAGATCGAGACGGACCGGCGGCGGATCCGCGAGAAGATGGCGAAGATGCGCCGGGAGATCGCGGAGATGAAGACCGGCCGCGAGATCAAGCGGCAGGAGCGCAAGCGCAACAAGGTGCCCTCCGTCGCCATCGCCGGATACACCAACGCGGGCAAGTCGTCGCTGCTCAACCGCCTGACCGGGGCCGGTGTCCTGGTGGAGAACGCCTTGTTCGCCACCCTGGACCCGACGGTCCGCCGGGCCGAGACGCCGAGCGGCCGCATCTACACCCTGGCCGACACCGTCGGGTTCGTCCGGCATCTGCCGCACCACCTCGTCGAGGCGTTCCGCTCCACCATGGAGGAGGTCGGCGAGTCCGATCTCATCCTCCACGTGGTGGACGGCTCCCACCCGGTGCCGGAGGAGCAGCTCGCCGCGGTGCGCGAGGTCATCCGGGACGTCGGCGCGGTGAACGTACGCGAGATCGTCGTGATCAACAAGGCGGACGCGGCGGACCCCCTGGTCCTCCAGCGCCTGTTGCGCAACGAGAAGTACGCCATCACGGTCTCGGCCAGGACCGGCGCCGGCATCGACGAGCTGCTCGCGCTCATCGACGCCGAGCTGCCCCGGCCGTCCGTCGAGATCGAGGCGCTCGTGCCGTACATCCAGGGGGCCCTGGTCTCCCGGGTGCACGCCGAGGGCGAGGTGCTCTCCGAGGAGCACACCGCCGAGGGCACCCTGCTCAAGGCCCAGGTCCACGAGGAGCTGGCCGCCGAGCTGGAGACCTTCGTCCCCGCCGCGCACTGACGGCCGCAGGACCGTAGGACAGCCGAAGGCCCGGTCCGAACTCTCCGGAGA
>NZ_JBHXJG010000415.1:0-3703 GCF_042723425.1 Streptomyces sp. NPDC058375
AAGGCACTTCCGCCCCTGCGGCCGTGGATCAGGCAGGGACTCAGAGGCCGTAGCGCTCCCGGGCCTCCTTGACCGCCGAGGCCGGGATCTCGCCGCGCTTGGCGAGCTGGGCCAGCGAGGCCACCACGATCGACTGGGCGTCGACGCCGAAGTGACGGCGGGCCGCCTCGCGGGTGTCGGAGAGGCCGAAGCCGTCCGTGCCGAGCGAGGACCAGTCCTGCTCCACCCACTGGCTGATCTGGTCCGGCACCTGGCGCATCCAGTCGCTGACCGCGAGCACCGGGCCCGGCGCTCCGGAGAGCGCCTGCGTCACGTACGGGACCTGCACCTCACCGCGGAGCAGCGCCTCGTCGGCCGCCAGCGCGTCGCGGCGCAGCTCGCCCCACGAGGTGGCGGACCAGACGTCGGCCGTGACACCCCAGTCGGCGGACAGCAACTCCTGGGCCTGAAGGGCCCAGTGGATCGCCGTACCGGAGGCCAGCACCTGCAGGCGCGGCGCGTCCGCCTTCGCGGGCGTGCCCTCCTTGAAGCGGTACAGGCCCTTGACGATGCCCTCCTCGACGCCCTCGGGCATCGCGGGCTGGGGCTTCGGCTCGTTGTAGACCGTCAGGTAGTAGAAGACGTCCTCGGCGTCGGGGCCGTACATCCGGCGCAGACCGTCCTTGACGATCACCGCCACCTCGTACGCGAACGCCGGGTCGTAGTTGAGCGAGGCCGGGTTGGTGGCCGCGATCAGGTGCGAGTGGCCGTCCGCGTGCTGGAGGCCCTCACCCGTCAGGGTCGTACGGCCCGCCGTGGCGCCGACGATGAAGCCCTTGCCGAGCTGGTCGGCGAGCTGCCACATCTGGTCGCCGGTCCGCTGCCAGCCGAACATCGAGTAGAAGATGTAGAACGGGATCATCGTCTCGCCGTGCGTCGCGTACGACGTGGCGGCGGCGATGAAGTCGGCCATGGCCCCGGCCTCGGTGATCCCCTCGTTGAGGATCTGGCCGTCCTTGGCCTCCTTGTAGTACATCAGCTGGTCGCGGTCGACCGGGTCGTACGTCTGACCCAGCGGCGAGTAGATACCGGCCGACGGGAACAGCGACTCCATACCGAAGGTACGGGCCTCGTCCGGGACGATCGGCACCCAGCGCTTGCCGGTCTCCTTGTCCCGCATCAGGTCCTTCACCAGGCGGACGAACGCCATGGTGGTGGCCATCTCCTGCTTGCCGGACCCCTTGTACAGGGCCTTGAACGCGCGCTCCTCGGGCTGCGGGAGCGGAGCGGAGGCGTGTAGCCGGCGAGCGGGGGCCGGGCCGCCGAGGGCGGCGCGGCGCTCCTGGAGGTAGCGGACCTCGGGGGAGTCGACGCCCGGGTGGCCGTAGGGGACCAGGCCGTCCTGGAAGGCGCTGTCGGGGATCGGGAGGCCGAGCAGCTCGCGCATGCCCTTGAACTCGTCGATCGACAGCTTCTTCATCTGGTGGTTGGCGTTCTTGGACTCGAAGCCCTTGCCGAGCGTGTAGCCCTTGACCGTCTGGGCCAGGATCACGGTCGGCGCGCCCTTGTGCTCGACCGCCGCCTTGTACGCCGCGTAGACCTTGCGGGCCTCGTGGCCGCCGCGCGAGGTGTAGAAACACTCGGCGATCTTCGCGTCGGTGAGCAGTTTCGCCAGCTCGACGAGGGCGGGCTCGGTGCCGAAGAAGTGCTCGCGGATGTAGGCGACGTCGCGGGTGGCGTACGTCTGGAACTGCGCGTCCGGGACCTCGCGCAGGCGGCGCAGCAGCGCACCCTGGGTGTCCAGCTGGAACAGCTCGTCCCAGGCGTTGCCCCAGAGCGTCTTGACGACGTTCCAGCCGGCCCCGCGGAACTGCGCCTCCAGCTCCTGGACCACGCGGAAGTTGGCGCGGACCGGGCCGTCGAGGCGCTGCAGGTTGCAGTTGATGACGAAGGTCAGGTTGTCGAGCTGCTCACGGGCCGCCAGCGCCAGGGCGGCGGTCGACTCCGGCTCGTCCATCTCGCCGTCGCCCAGGAAGGCCCAGACGTGCGAGTTGGCCGTGTCCTTGATGGACCGGTTGGCCAGATAGCGGTTGAAGCGCGCCTGGTAGATGGCCGAGAGCGGGCCGAGGCCCATCGACACGGTGGGGAACTCCCACAGCCAGGGCAGCCGCCGCGGGTGCGGGTAGGAGGGCAGGCCCTCGCCACCTGACTCCTGGCGGAAGTGGTCGAGCTGCTGCTCGCTGAGGCGGCCGTCGAGGAAGGCGCGGGCGTAGATGCCGGGGGAGGCGTGGCCCTGGATGTAGAGCTGGTCGCCGGAGCCGTCCCCCTCCTTGCCGCGGAAGAAGTGGTTGAAGCCGGTCTCGTAGAGCCAGGCCGCCGAGGCGAAGGTGGCGATGTGGCCGCCGACCCCGTACCTGGCTCCCCGGGTCACCATCGCGGCCGCGTTCCAGCGGTTCCACGCGGTGATCTTCGACTCCATCTCCAGGTCGCCGTCGAACGCGGGCTCGGCGGCGGTCGGGATGGTGTTGACGTAATCGGTCTCCAGCAGCTTGGGCAGCGCGAGACCGGCGCCCTCGGCGTGCTGCAGCGAGCGGCGCATCAGGTACGCGGCACGGTGCGGGCCGGCAGCCTTGGTGACGGCGTCCAGGGAGGCCGCCCATTCGGCGGTCTCCTCGGGGTCACGGTCCGGGAGCTGGTCGAGCTCGCTCGGAAGCTTTCCTACGGGGTCGGTCATGATCGCCGCCTTCCGGAGAGGAGGGGGGTGGAGAAGGCTCTATCTGGCAGGACAGAGCGATGGGGCCGGTGGGCCCGCGAATGAACTGTAAGTCGCTGATCGATGATCGATCAAAGGATTGAAGGCAAAACTTCTCGATACGAAGAAAAGTGGCATGGGGTGCCTCGAAACAGGGCACGGAGTGACGCGAAATAGGGCGCAAAAAGGGCGCTGACCTGCACGGAAGAGCAGGTCGCACGCCACATGATGCGGTGGTTCAGGCTCGCGGTGCGCAGCCCAGCACGTGCGCCTTCACCAGGGCCCCGATCTGCGGGTCCTCGGAGAGGAACGCGTCGATGAGCGCCTGGTGCTCCTCCGCGTACGACTTCTGCACCGTGCCCAGCCAGCGGATCGACAGCGCCGTGAACACCTCGATGCCCAGCCCCTCCCAGGTGTGCAGCAGCACCGCGTTCCCGGCGGCCCGCACCAGCTCCCGGTGGAAGCCGACCGTGTGCCGCACCTGCGCCTCACCGTCGGCCAGCCGGTCCGCCTCGTACAGCGCCGCCACGTGCGGAGCCAGCGCCGAGCAGTCCTGGCCGAGCCGGGGGGCCGCCAGCTCGGCCGCGATCTGCTCCAGGCCGGCCCGGACCGGGTAGCTCTCCTCCAGGTCGGCGGCGGTCAGATTGCGGACCCGGACGCCCTTGTTGGGGGCCGACTCGATCAGCCGGAGCGTCTCCAGCTCGCGTAGCGCCTCGCGCACCGGGGTCTGGCTGACCTCCAGCTCGGTGGCGATGCGGCGCTCCACGATCCGCTCACCCGGCTTCCAGCGCCCGCTGACGATCCCCTCCACGATGTGCTCGCGGATCTGTTCGCGCAGCGAGTGGATGACGGGCGGGGTCATGTGGTGCTCCTTCAGGGCAGACCGGTGCTGCCTACATCATCACGGTGGCGGTGGGCCTCCCGGGCTGTTTAGACAATACGGCGGCGCCCCCGCCCGGAAGAGTTCCGGAC
>NZ_JBHXJG010000416.1:0-3657 GCF_042723425.1 Streptomyces sp. NPDC058375
GTTCTGACTGATGCATCAGTCAGAACCGCAACACCCTTTTTATGCAGACCTAGGCCCTGCTGGTGTTGAGGTTTTCTCAACACATGGCTACGGTGGCTGACCATGCAGCAGGACGAGGTGGCCGCACGGGTCCGACAGGTGATCGACGCGGCTGGGGTGAGCGCGCGCGAGTTCGCGCGGCGGATCGTCATCGATCCGTCGAAGCTGTCCCGGTCCCTGAACGGCACCCGACGCTTCACCGCCGCCGAACTGGCCCGGATCGCGGACATCGGCGGCGTGGACGTCGGCCGGCTGATCGGTACGACGGCCGGGCCGGTGGGCGACGCGGCCGGCAGCCCGGGGGGCGGCGCGGCATCGACGCCGTCGACCGTGCGCTCCCCGTCGCAGCCTCGCCCGCCCTCGCCCTCACCGGAGGGCGGCAGGCCCCTGCAGATCGTGCGCGAGACCGTCAGGCTCATCGCCGAGCGCGGGTTCCATGCCGTCCGGGTCGCGGACATCGCCGCGGCCTGCCACACCAGTACGGCGGCGATCCACTACCACTTCCCCGGCCGTGACGAACTGCTGGAAGCCGCGGTCCGCTGGTGCATGGACGAGGACACCCGTCGCCGCGCCGACGCCACGGCCGGCACCCGTCACGCCGGGGACGAGCTGCGCCTGCTGATCGAACTCCAGACGCCCCGCACCGAACAGCAACGGCGGCAGTGGTGCGTCTGGCTCGACCTGTGGGCCGAGGCCGCCCGGTCCACCACGGTCGGGCTGCTCCACGTGGACTACTACCGCCAGTGGCGGGGGACGGTCGCCGATGTGATCCGGCGCGGCGTCGAGCAGGGCGTGTTCCGTCCGGTCGACGCGGACGGCGCGGCCCTCGCCCTCACCGCGCTGATCGACGGGCTGGCCTCCCAGGTCCTGGCCACCGAGCCCGAACCGCCGGGCGGCGGCGTCCCCGGCACCGGCGCCCAGGCCATGCATGACGCGCTGATCGCCCACGTGGACGCCTGCCTGAGCGCGCCCTCGGCCGGCTGACGCCCGCGCCGACCCCGTACACCCACCTGCCCGAACCCCGGGCTCCCCGTTCCCCAACTCCCCGAGAGGAGACGTTCCCGCATGCCCGTGAACCAGGACGTCATCATCACCTGCGCCCTCACCGGAGCCGGCGACACCGTCGGCCGCAGCCCCCATGTCCCGGTGACCCCCGAGCAGATCGCCGCCTCCGCCGTCGAGGCCGCCGGGGCCGGCGCGGCCGTGGTCCACATCCACGTCCGCGAGCCGGAGACCGGCGCGCCCTCCCGCGACCCCCGGCTCTACCGGGAGGTCGTCGAGCGGATCCGGGAGACCGGCACCGACGTCGTCATCAACCTGACCGCCGGCATGGGCGGGGACCTGGTCATCGACCCGGAAGCCCCGCTCCGTCAGCTCCCGGGCACCGACCTGGTCAGCGGGCTGGACCGGCTGCCGCACGTGGAGGACCTGCTCCCGGACATCTGCACCCTCGACTGCGGTTCGCTCAACTTCGGCGACGGCAGCAACCTCTACGTCTCGACCCCCGACATGCTGCGCACCGGCGCGAAGCGCATCCAGGAACTCGGGGTCCGGCCCGAGCTGGAGATCTTCGACACCGGGCAGCTGTGGTTCGCCAAGCAGCTCCTCGCCGAGGGGCTGCTCGACGATCCCACGGTCTTCCAGCTCTGCATGGGCATTCCGTGGGGCGCGCCCGCCGATCCGGGCGTCCTCCAGTCGATGGTCAACATGCTTCCGCAGGGCGCGCAGTGGGCGAGCTTCGCACTCGGCCGGATGCAGATGCCCTGGGTCGCCCAGTCGATCCTGCTCGGCGGACACGTCCGGGTCGGCCTGGAGGACAACCTCTATCTGGGCAAGGGCGTCAAGGCCACCAACGGGCAGTTGGTGGAGCGCGCCGTGCAGATCACCGAATCCCTGGGTTCCCGGGTCGCCACGCCCGACGAGGCACGCCGGAAGCTCGGCCTGCGCCCGCGCGCCTGACCGCCCCCGCCGCCTCCCTCCCCTCCCCCCAACTCCTCCCCCTCACCGTCTTTCCGGAGTGTCGCCCGTGCCTGTCATCCCCTCCCCCACCACGACGACCGACGATCCCTCGGTGCCCGCAGCCCCGTGTTCCCCTGAGGACGTACGCCGTGTGGCGTGCGTCGGGGCCGGGGTGATCGGCGGCGGCTGGGCCGCCCATTTCCTCGGCCGCGGCTACGACGTCACCGCCTGGGATCCGGCCCCCGACGCGGCCGTCCGGCTGCGTCGGCTCATCGCCGCCGCCTGGCCCGCGCTGGAACAGCTCGGGCTGGCCGACGGAGCGTCCCAGGACCGGCTGACCGTCACCGCGACTCTCGAAGAGGCCGTGGCGGACGCCCAGTTCGTCCAGGAGAGCGCCCCCGAGAAGCTGGACCTCAAGCGCGATCTGCTGGCCCGCCTGGACGCCGCCGCACCCGCCGGTACGGTGATCGCCTCGTCGACCTCCGGCTATCCGATGACGGACATGCAGACGGAGGCCGCCGACCCCGGCCGGCTCGTCGTCGGGCACCCCTTCAACCCGCCTTACCTCATTCCCCTGGTCGAGGTCGTCGGCGGGGAACGGACCGCACCCGCCGCGGTCGACTGGGCCTCGCGCTTCTACGCCGTCGCGGGCAAGTCCGTGATCACCATGGACCGCGAGGTGCCCGGCTTCATAGCCAACCGGCTCCAGGAGGCCCTGTGGCGCGAAGCGCTGCACATGGTCGCGAGCGGAGAGGCGACGGTGGCGGAGATCGACGCGTCGATCACCGAGGGGCCGGGGCTTCGCTGGGCCGTGATGGGGCCGATGCTCACGTTCGCGCTCGCGGGCGGGGAGGGCGGGATGGCCCACATGCTCGACCACTTCGGCCCGTCGCTGAAGTCGCCCTGGACGAGGCTCGAAGCGCCCGAGCTGGACCGCGCCCTGTACGACGCGGTGGTGGCCGGCTGCGAGGAGGCCGCCGACGGCCGGAGCATCGCCGATCTGGTCGCCGAACGGGACCGGGGCGTCATCGAGGTCCTCCGGGCGACGGGCCGCCTTCCCCGTTCCGCGGAGGAGGCGACCCGATGAGCGAGCAGCAGAGCCACGAGGAGAGGACCGTGACCGAGAACGACGGCGCGTCACTCCCCCTGGTCCACCGGACCGTACGGCCGGAGTGGATCGACTACAACGGCCATATGAGCGAGGCGTTCTACGTCCTGGTCTTCGGGTACGCCACCGACGCGATGATGATCGAGACCGGTCTGCACGCCGGATACCGGGAGAGCACCGGCTGCTCGCTCTACACCGTCGAATCGCATCTGCGTTACCTCCGCGACGTCGCCGAGGGCGCCCATCTCGCCGTCCGCACGCGCCTGTTGGGCGTGGACGCGAAGAAGGCGCGCTTCTGCCACGAGCTGTACGTGGTCGACGCCCCCGACGACGTACCGGAGCCGGCGGCCGAACCGGTCGCGACCACCGAGCTGCTGGCGCTCCATGTGGACCAACAGGCGGGCCGTACCGCCCCGTTCCCGGATTCCGTACGGGAGCGGCTGGGCGCCCTCGTCGAGCCCGCCCCCGCGTGGGCGGGGCGTTCGATCGCCGAGGTTCCGGCGGTCCGCTGAAACGCGGCTGCCGCGCCCGCCGCACGCCAAGGCCGAGCG
>NZ_JBHXJG010000417.1:0-3563 GCF_042723425.1 Streptomyces sp. NPDC058375
GTTCAGCTGAGCTTGGCGCCTTCCACGGTGCTCGTGACCGTGCCCGCGGTGGAGGTGGTCGCCCCGGCCGCACCGTCGACGAGCTTGCCGAGGTCGCCGGCGTCGTCCAGCGCCCCCAGCGAGACGGCCGGTTCGGCGGCGTGGGCGGTGTCCCCGCCGCCCGGGGGCGGGGAGATGGCGGCGATGACCGCTCCGGTGGCGAGGGTGACGGCGGCGAGTACGCTTCGCTTCTTCATGCCGGGTTCAACGGCCGAAACCCCGCAAAGGGCACGCCCCGATTCCCGGGCGGCTCCCGCACCTTCCCACCTCACCCCCCACCTCGCCGTCAACGGCCTCCGGCGCGCTGCCTAGTCTGTGCGCATGGTGGTCTACGCCCCGGCGGCGCTCCTCTTTCTCGTCTTCTGTGTGAGCGTGCTGCGCGAGCGCCGCAAGTTCAGCAACGCCGTGATCCTGGGGCTCGCCGTGCTCTGCGGACTGGCGGCCCTGCTGTACCGGCTGGTCGACTCCGACTCGGCATCGGTGCCGTACGTCGTCGGGGCGCTGCTGGCGCTGGGGGCGGTGGCCCTGCTCGTGCTGGTGTGCTTCCTGTTCCTCAACGGCGTACGCATGCTGCGCAAGGAGGGCCGGAGCCCGACCAACCTGCTCTCCCTGCTGGCCGCCCTGGCTATTCTCGCCGTCGTCGCCCTGCTGGTCACCGCCGCCGTGCTGCGGACTCCGCTGCTGATCGGGGCGGCGACGGCGGCCGGTGGGCTGGCGGTCTACTTCTCGTTCCTGTTCCTGTGCTTCGTCTGTTACGCGTTCCTCTACGGGCGGCTGCGGGTGCGCCGCAAGGCCGACTTCGTGGTGGTGCTGGGCTCGGGTCTGGTCGGCGGCTCCGCCGTGCCGCCGCTGCTCGCGAGCCGGCTGAAGCGGGCGCAGGAGGTGCACGCGCGGCTCTCCCGGCGCGGCGAATCCCCTGTGCTCATCACCTCGGGCGGGCAGGGGCCCGACGAGGACCTACCGGAGTCCCACGCCATGGCCGACCACCTGGTCGCACAGGGGTTCCCGGCGCACCTCGTCGAGCGGGAGGACCGGTCGACGAACACCGAGGAGAACCTGCGGTTCAGCAAGGCGATCATGGAGAAGGCGAAGCCCGACTACCGGTGCGTCGTCGTCACGAACAACTACCACGCCTTCCGCGCCGCCCTCACCGCCCGCCGGGTCCGCATCCGGGGCCAGGTGGTGGGCTCGCCCACGGCCGCGTACTTCTGGCCCAACGCGACGCTCCGCGAGTTCACCGCGATCCTCGTGGACTACCGGCGGAGCAACGCCGTGATGTGCGTGCTGATCGTCCTCGGCGGGGCGGCCGCGTGGTGGGCGGCCTAGGTGTATTGATCACGAGCGTTGTTAACGCTGGCGGCGCTTGATCATGGCGAGAACCGCGGTCACTTTCGCGCTGGTCGCTCGGCAGGCGCACAGCCGGCAACGCGCGGGCCGCCGAGGCCGAACCGCCCGTCCCAAGGGAGTGCGTGCTGCCTCATGGCGACTTGCACGCGACGCGGACAGACGGAAGCGGGCACGGCTTCACCCTGCAGGTCGCCGCCGACGGGGGGATCACGTACCAACTGGCGGGCGGTGCCGTCGACACGGAGACGACGGGCTCGGATCGGCCCGACAGCCTCGGCAACCCCGGCCCTGGAGGGGGCGGACCTCACGCACGAGGGCGACAACGTGGGTGCTGACGCGCTGGACACACCCGCCTCCGGTGAGCCGGAGGTGGCGGATGTGAATACGGCCGCGGCGCCGGGCGCCTGCAGCGACAAGACCTACAAGACCCTGGACCTCAAGAACACGAACTACGAGGCGGACGTCGACTCCAGCGGGAATTGCCGCAGCAGGGACGGCCTCAGCACCTGGGACGCGGGCAACCTCGGTGCCACCGAGAGAGCGGTCGCGTGCACGTGGAGTCATGTGTACGAAGGCAAGAAGAACGACCTGCGGGAAGCCGACGTCCGGTACAACACGTCGGACTTCGATTTCACGGACTACCCGACGAGCAGCTGCTACCGGAAGCACGACGTGCGCGGGATAGGAACGCACGAGGCGGGGCACGTGGGAACCCCGGGCCCCGGCTGAGGGGATCCACCGGAACCCGGGGCGCTGGAGGCTGAATCCCGGGGGTTCGGAAGCGGTCAGAACCCGCCTCCGTCGAAGCCTCCGCCCCCGAAACCTCCGCCGTCCCCGAAGCCGCCCCCGCCGAAGCCGGAGGAGTCGAAGTCGGAGCCGGAGAAGTCGCCGCCGCCCCACTCGCCGCCCGCGCCGCCGCCGCCGAAGTCACCGCCGCCGTACTCGGAGGCGTACGCCGGGGTGGCGAGCATCGAGCCGAGCATGGTGCCGACCAGGAGGCCGGGGAGCAGGCCGCCGGCGAAGTAGCCGCCGGCCCAGGGGCCGTACGCCGGGCCCGCTTCCCAGTACGGGCGGCGGGTGCCGTCGCCGACGTCGACCGTACGGCTCATGGGGTCCTCGCCCTGGCTGAGGCGGGCCTCGTCCGCGCCGCAGACCGGGACCTCGCGGGCCGCGCCGCCGGACGGGGTCCAGAGCACGTCGGCGACCGAGGGGCCGTGGCGCGGGTCGAAGAAGCACGGCGGGCGGCGGGCCGGGATCGCCTTGCCGGTGCGGCGGGCCTCCAGGACCGCGAGGGAGTAGCGGCCGTCCTCCAGGGACTGGGTGACCCCGCGTACGTCCGAGGGGTGCGTGGCCCGGTCCATCTTCGTCTTGGCGCTCTCGTAGGAGTCCAGGGCCCGTTCGTAGTCGGCGCGCATGGTGTCGTCCGCGCCCTTCTCGGCGGGGTGGAAGTCCAGGCGCTCCAGGGTTTCGCCGTACGCGGTGATGTCCTCGTCGACGACGACCCGGAGCTTGTCGAGGGCGACGCGCTCCTCTTCCTGCTTGCGGAGCTTGTTGCGGCGGGAGATGGCGTACGCCCCCGCGCCGCCCGCCGCCACGAGTGCGCCGAGCGTGATGAGGCCGCCGACCGGGGCCCCGGACTCGTCGGCCGCGCCTCCGCCGCCGGACCAGGAGGCCGGGGCGGTGCCCCGGGCCTGTTCGACGGCGCGGTCGACGAAGGCGTTGAGCTGGGCGTCGGCGTTGCCGGCGGTGGTGGGGTTCTCGACGGCGGCGGTGAGGTTCTCGACCGCCCGGGTGGGCATGACCTGCGGGTCCGCGCCCGCGTCGAAGCCGCCGCCGAGGCGGATCGCGTAGACGCCGGTGATGCCGGTGTCGCTGCGCAGGGTCTGGAGCAGGCCTTCCTCGGGGAAGGCGGGGGTATCGGGAAGAACGGCCACGAACACCGGCTTGTCGGCATCCGTGATCTTGTTCTCCAGGGCCTTCTCGTCAGCGACGGAGAGCTGATCGCGAGCGCCCGGGTCCACATAGACCGGGTCGTCGCGCAGGGCCTGGGCAGCGTCCTGGGGGGTCGCGGCGGGCGCGGCCGACGCGGGGGAGGTCAGGGCGAGAGCCGCCGCTGCGATGATGAGCAGCAGGCCCGCCAGCAGCGCGGGGAAAAGCCTTTTCCTCATACTTAACGC
>NZ_JBHXJG010000418.1:0-3546 GCF_042723425.1 Streptomyces sp. NPDC058375
GGCGGCCACCGCCGCTCCCGCACCGGGCCCGCGCCGTACGGTCCGGCGTCCCCGACTCCGTTGGGGAGCCTGCCGGTTCGGAGGGCCGGCCGACCGGGGTGCGTTCTTCGTCAACGGGAGAGTTAGGTTAGCCTAACCAGCGAATCCCGGCTGTGGATCTTGCACTCCGATCGAAGGGCTTCGCCATGGAGCGTGCTCAGGGCCTGCTGTCCACCGAACTCCCCGTCGAGCGTGGGGTGTGAGCGCCGGTACGGGAGGCCACCTCGCGGGCGGCGTCGACGGACCCGGCCACCTGCGTGCCCTCACCTCGGTCGTCCTGGACACGTTGGAGACCGCCGCCCGCGCAAGAGGTGGGCCACTGCCCGCCGGTGGCCCGGACGCCGTGGCCCGGCGGACCACCGCCCTGGCCGCCCCGGTGCTGCCCGAGGAGGGCATCGGTGGTGAGGCCGCGCTCGCGGATCTCGTACGGGCGGTGGCCGAGGGGGCCGCCGATCCGGCCGACCCCGCCTGCGTCGCCCATCTGCACTGCCCGCCGCTCGCCGTGGCCGTCGCGGCAGAGCTGGCGGGGGCGGCCCTCAACCCCTCCATGGACTCCTGGGACCAGGCGCCCGCCGCCGGAGTGATCGAGGAGCTGACCACGGCCGCACTGGCCCGGCTCGTCCACCCGGACGCCTCCGCACCCGACGCGCTCATCACCAGCGGCGGCACCGAGTCCAACCTGGTCGCCCTGCTTCTCGCCCGGGAACGAGCGGCCCCGGGCGGCCTCCGGGTGGTCACCGGCGCCAACGTCCACCACAGCGTCCACCGTGCCGCCTGGATGCTCGGCCTGCCCGCCCCCGCGGTCGTCGCCTGCCGCGACGGCCGGATCGACCCGGCCGCGCTCGACCGCGCCCTGACCGGCCTCGCCGGAGCGCCGCTCCTGGTCGTCGCCACGGCCGGGACCACCGACGAGGGGCGCATCGACCCGCTCCCGGAAATCGCCCGCATCGCCGAACGCCACGGCGCGCGGCTCCACGTCGATGCCGCGTACGGCGGTCCGCTGCTGTTCAGCGAGCGACTGGCCCCCCAGCTCGCGGGCCTGGAACACGCCGCCACCGTAACGTTCGACCTGCACAAACTCGGCTGGCAGCCGGTCGCCGCCGGGGCGCTGGCCGTCGCCGACGCCGCGATGCTCGCCCCGCTGTCCCTGCGCGCCGACTACCTCAACGCCGACGACGACACCGAGGCCGGACTCCCGGACCTGCTGGGCCGCTCGATCCGCACCACCCGGCGCCCCGACGCCCTGAAGATGGCGGTCACCTTCCGGGCGTTGGGACGCCGGGGACTCGGCGCGCTGGTGGAGCACTGCGTGCGTACGGCCCACGAGTTCGGCCGGGCCGTCGACGCGCACCCGGCGCTGCGCCGCCGGCCCGGCGGGATCGGGATCAGCACCGTGCTGTTCCGCCCGGCGGTGTCCGACGCGCTGCCCGACGAGGGGGGCGACGCCGTGGTCGCCGCGGCCCGCCGCACCCTGCTCGCCGAGGGGCGCGCCGTCCTCGGCCGCGCGGTGGCGGAGGACGGCGACGGCCGGCGCCGCCTCTGGCTGAAGGCCACCCTGCTGCACCCGAACGCCGCGACGGCCGACCTGCTCCCGCTGCTCGACCTCGTCACGGCGGCCGCGGACCGCGCGGTGAGCGAAGCGCCGGCGCCCGAAGGTACCGATGCCCCCGCGGCGGAAAGGCTGTCGCCATGACGTCGACGACGCGCACGACCCGCCCGGGTCCACCCCCCGCCGCCCCAGCGACACCCGCCGGAGGAACCCGATGACACCCGGACCGCGCACGCCGCCCCTCGACCTGCTGGGGGTGGGGGCGGGGCCCTTCAACCTCTCGCTCGCCGCACTCGCCGACGGCGTCCCCGGGCTGCGCACCGCCTTCCACGAGCAGTGCGCGGCCTTCCACTGGCACCCCGGGCTGCTCATCGAGGGAGCAACCCTCCAAGTGCCGTTCCTGGCCGACCTGGTGAGTCTCGTCGAGCCCACCAGCCCCTGGTCCTACCTCAATTACATCAAGATCCGCCGCAGGCTCTTCCCGTTCTACTTCGCCGAGCGCTTCCACATCCACCGCTCCGAGTTCGACGACTACCTGCGCTGGGTGAGCACCGAACTGCCCTCCACCCGCTTCGGCCACCGCGTCGACACGGTCTCCTGGGATCCCGGACGGAGCGCGTTCGCCGTGGAGTTCACCCGGCTCGGCCCCGACGGAGAGACGCTCACGACCGGCCTCGCCCACGCCCGCAACCTCGCCCTCGGCGTCGGCACGGCCCCCCATGTCCCGGAGCCGTTGCGGGAATTGGCTCAGGACCCGGCCGCCGTCGTGCTGCACTCCGCGGACTACCTCGCCCAGCGGGACCGGCTGCTGGCCGCCCGCCACATCACCGTCGTCGGCTCGGGCCAGTCGGGCGCCGAAGTCCTGCTGGACCTGCTGCGGTCCCGGCCCGAGGGGGCGGAGGGGCTGACCTGGCTGGCCCGTACCCCGGCCTTCGCGCCCATGGAGTACAGCAAGATCGGCCTGGAGCAGTTCACCCCCGACTACACCCGCTACTTCCACGGACTCCCGCAGGCCACCCGGGACCGGCTCCTGCCCCGCCAGTGGCAGCTCTACAAGGGCGTCAGCGGCGACACGCTCGGGGACATCCACGACGAGCTGTACCGGCGCAGCCTCGGCGGCGGCTGGCCCGACGTCACGCTCACCCCCGGCATCGAGGTCACCGGAGCGGCCACCACGGAGGCGGGGCGCATCGAGCTGAGCGTCGAGCACGGCCAGCAGGAGACGCGGGGCCGGTTCGTCACGGACGCCGTCGTCCTCGCCACCGGGTACCGGGAGCGCCCCGTCGACACGCTGCTCGCCGCTCTCGACCCGTACGTCGTCCGCGACCAGGCCGGGCGTCCGCAGGTCGACGCGGCCCAACGGCTCGTCCTCGCACCGGAGATCGCCGGTTCCGTCTTCGTGCAGAACGCCGAACGGCACACGCACGGCGTCGGAGCACCGGACCTGGGCCTGGCCGCCTGGCGATCCGCCGTGATCGTCAACGCGCTGACGGGCAAGGAGTTCTACCCGCTGCCCGAGCGCACCGCCTTCACCACGTTCGGCCTCGGCGCTCAGGACCGCGACGACCGGGACCGGTCGTCACAGTCCGCGTCCGCCGAAGAACGGCGGTGACAACGCGCTCCGGGCCGCGCGGTGGGGTTCACCGTGCGGCCCGGAGTGGTGCGGGGTGGTGCGGGGTGGTGCTGGAGGGTCAGCCCTTGCGGGTGGTGATCTCCTCGGTGAGCTGGGGGACGACGGTGAAGAGGTCACCGACGACGCCGTAGTCGACGAGTTCGAAGATCGGGGCTTCGGCGTCCTTGTTGATCGCGACGATCGTCTTCGAGGTCTGCATCCCCGCCCGGTGCTGAATGGCACCGGAGATACCGGAGGCGATGTACAGCTGCGGCGAGACGGACTTGCCGGTCTGGCCGACCTGGGAGGTGTGCGGGTACCAGCCCGCGTCCACCGCCGCACGCGA
>NZ_JBHXJG010000419.1:0-3543 GCF_042723425.1 Streptomyces sp. NPDC058375
GTGCCGACACACCGGTCCCGCAGCGCGCTGTTGTGCGTTCCGGGGCCCGCACGGCGGTCTGAGACCGCCCGTCCGGGCCCTGTCCGCCCGTGACCGGGTGCTGACCCTGTGCTGTTCCGGGGGCCCCAGCGGGTGAGGCCCGCCACGAGACCCACGTCACCTACGGCCTCCGGTAGTAGGCGTGAGCCGTCCCGTCCGGCGTAACGAACCGCCCATATGGCTCATAAATTGGCATCTCACGATGAAGAGTAGTAAAGGCGGTCATTGCTTCCTATGTCGGTGCCCGCTAACCATGGATCCCGGCAAGCACCGAGTTCGAGTCCGCGTCGATCGCCCACCGGCGACCGCGGCCCGGGCAATCCGGTTCCTGCCGACGCGGCGCGAAGGCCGCGAAGCCCGTCCCCCATAGGAAGAGCTCACGCATGCCCCGCATCTCCACCCTGCGCATCACCCGCTCGCACAAGATCGCCACCGCCGTGCTCGTCGCGGCCGGTTCCGTCACCGCCATAACCGCCACCGGCGGTCCGAGCGAAGCGCAGACCACCGCGACCCGGTCCTCCGTCTCCGTGGAGCCGGTCGCCGCGGCGGGCGTCCCCACGGCGAAGGACGCGGCCGAGAAGGCCGCCAAGGAGAACGCCGCCAAGGAAGCCGCCGCGAAGAAGGCCGCCGACAAGGCGACCGCGGAGAAGGCCGCCGACACGGCGCGCTCCGAGAAGCAGGCCGCCAACCGCTCCACCGAGCGCAAGGCCGTCACGCCCAAGAAGTTCGAGAACAACCTCGACGGCTGGATCCGCGAGTCGCTCGACATCATGGAGAAGAAGAACATCCCCGGCTCCTACGAGGGGCTGCACCGCAACATCATGCGCGAGTCCAGCGGCAACCCGAACGCCGTCAACGACTGGGACATCAACGCGCAGAACGGCATTCCCTCCAAGGGTCTCCTCCAGGTGATCCAGCCCACCTTCGACGCTTACCACGTCAAGGGCACCCCGAAGAAGCTCACCGACCCGGTCGCCAACATCACCGCCGCCGCGAACTACGCCGCGGACCGGTACGGCTCGATCGACAACGTCGACTCCGCCTACTGAGCAACCGACTACTGAGCGACCGACTTCCGAGCACGCACAGGCCAAGCCGCGATGATGTGACTAATCGCCGTTGTGCGTGCTCCGTATGGCCGAAGGGTAGTGCTGCGCGGACATCACCGGTCCGCGCGTTCCCCGCGCGGAGGCTTCTGGAAAGGCCTGACGCACATGGCACAGCCCTTCTCACTGCCGGACTTCTATGTTCCGTATCCGGCGCGGCTCAACCCTCATGTGGAGGCGGCACGCGCGCACACGCGGGAGTGGGCCCGCTCCATGGGGATGCTGGAGGGGTCCGGCATCTGGGAGGAGAAGGACCTGGAGGCGCACGACTACGCCCTGCTGTGCGCCTACACCCACCCCGACTGCTCGGCCGAGGCCCTGTCCCTGGTCACCGACTGGTACGTGTGGGTCTTCTTCTTCGACGACCACTTCCTGGAGCTGTTCAAGCGCACGCCCGACCGGGAGGGCGGCAAGCGGTATCTGGACCGGCTGCCCGCCTTCATGCCGATGGAGCGGGGCGCCGCGACACCGGACCCGGAGAACCCCGTCGAAGCAGGACTCGCCGATCTGTGGGCCCGGACGGTTCCGGCGATGACGGACGACTGGCGGGCCCGGTTCGCCGAGTCGACGGAGAACCTCCTCAACGAGTCGCTCTGGGAGCTCGCCAACATCCACGAGGGCCGCATCGCGAACCCCGTCGAGTACATCGAGATGCGCCGCAAGGTCGGCGGCGCGCCTTGGTCCGCGGGACTGGTGGAGTACGCGGCGAACGCCGAGGTGCCCGCCCAGGTCGCCGACGCCCGCCCGCTGCGGGTACTGCGGGACGCCTTCTCCGACGCGGTGCACCTGCGCAACGACCTCTTCTCCTACCAGCGTGAGGTGGAGGACGAGGGGGAGAACAGCAACGGCGTGCTGGTGCTGGAGAAGTTCCTCGGCTGCTCCACGCAGGAGGCCGCCGAGTCCGTCAACGACCTGCTGACCTCACGACTCCAGCAGTTCGAGAACACCGCGCTGACCGAACTCGGCCCCCTCTGCGCCGAGAAGGGCCTGGACCCGACGCAGACCGCCGCCGTGCTGGCGTACGTCAAGGGGCTCCAGGACTGGCAGTCCGGCGGCCACGAATGGCACATGCGCTCCAGCCGCTACATGAACGGCGGCGGCGCGGGCGAGGCCGTGGCCGGCTTCGGCATGTCCGCCGCCTCCATCAGGTTCACGCTCCGCTCGGAGACCGCGCGGGCCCGCAGCCACAGCCATGTGCCGTACCAGCATGTGGGCCCCTCGCTGCTGCCGGACTTCGACGTGCCGTTCGGCACGACGCTCAGCCCGCATCTGGAGGGCGCACGGGTCCGGCTCGTCGACTGGGCGCGGCGGATGGGCATCCTGGAGGCCCAGCCGGGCGTGCCGGGTTCGCACATCTGGGACGAGGAGCGGATCGTCGCGATCGACCTGCCGCTGTGCGCGGCGGGCATCCACCCGGACGCGACCCCGGACGAACTGGACCTGTCCTCGGGGTGGCTCGCCTGGGGAACGTACGGGGACGACTGGTTTCCTGTGGTGCACGGGCGGACCCGGGACCTGGCGGGGGCGCGGCTGGCGAACGAGCGGCTGTCGCTGTTCATGCCGCTGGACGGCGAGGGGACGCCGGAGCCGGTGAACGCGCTGGAGCGGAGCCTGGGCGACCTGTGGCTCAGGACGGCCGCCCCGATGGACGCGGACGGGCGGCGCACCTTCCGGACCGCGATCGAGACGATGACCGCGAGCTGGCTGTGGGAGCTGGCCAACCAGGCGCAGAACCGCATCCCCGACCCGGTGGACTACGTGGAGATGCGGCGGGCGACGTTCGGTTCGGACCTGACGATGAGCCTGTGCCGGCTGGGGCACGGCCGGAAGGTGCCGGAAGCGGTCTACCGCAGCGGTCCGATGCGTTCCCTGGAGAACGCGGCGGCGGACTACGCGTGCCTGCTCAACGACCTGTTCTCGTACCAGAAGGAGATCGAGTACGAAGGGGAGGTGCACAACGGTGTCCTGGTCGTGCAGAACTTCTTCGGCGTGGACTACGCCACGGGCGTGGCGATCGTGCACGACCTGATGAACTCGCGGCTGCGGCAGTTCCTGCATGTCGCCGAGGTCGAACTCCCGGTGCTGTACGACGACTTCGGTCTGGATGCCGAGGCGCGGGAGGTCCTGGCGGGTTATGTGCGGGAGCTCAAGCACTGGATCGCGGGGATCCTGATCTGGCACCGGGGCTGCCGCCGCTACCGCGAGGAGGACCTGCGGCGCGGTCACGGGGCGCCTCCCCGGCTGGGTGGCCCCACGGGGCTCGGCACCTCCGCTGCGCAGGTGACCCGGATGATGGCCCAGTTGGCGGGCAGCCGGGGCTAGCGCTTCGGGCCGTACGGCTGCCGGGCATGCCGCACGGCACCTGGCAGTACGGTCCGCCGTGGGATTCTCACGGCGG
>NZ_JBHXJG010000420.1:0-3538 GCF_042723425.1 Streptomyces sp. NPDC058375
GCACAGCGGGGCGGCGGCACAGCGGGGCGGCGGCACAGCGGCGCCGCGGCACAGCGGGGCGGCGGCACAGCGGGGCGGCGGCACAGCGGCACGGGAGTCCGGCGGCGGCACAGCGGCACGGGAGTCCGGCGGCGGCCGCCCGGCGGCCCGGCAGCCGGGCCGGGCGGTCAGCCGAGGCGGTGGACCAGCTGGGTGCTCAGTTCGTACCGTGCCCCCACGATCGCCAGTTCCCCGGCGGCCACCTTCGCCGCGAGATCGGCCTCGCCCGCCAGCCGGGAGCGGACCAGCCGGACCTGGGCGCTGACCGTGGCCTCCACCCGGGCGTCGCCGTGCTGCCCGTGCACGATCGCGGGCCTGATCTGGTCGGCCACGTACTGGATGTGCGCGGGCAGGCTCTCCCCGGTCTCCTCCGCGTGGACCGCGGCGGCGACCGCGCCGCACGACTGGTGGCCCAGGACCACCACCAGCGGGATGCCCAGTTCGAGGACGCCGTAGGCGATGCTGCCGAGGACCGCCTCGTCCAGCACCTCGCCGGCCGAGCGGACGGTCATCAGGTCGCCGAGGCCCTGGTCGAAGACCAGCTCCGGAGGGACGCGGGAGTCGATGCAGCCGAGTATCAGCGCGAACGGCGACTGGCCGGAGACCAGGGCGCTGCGCACCCCGGCCGTCTCGTGGGGGTGCCGTTGGTGGAGCGTGCGCCAGCGGCGGTTCCCGGCGGCGAGTTCCTTCAGCGCCGCGGCCGGGGTCGCGGGCCTCGCCGCGGTCGCGGGCCGGGTGCGCGGGGCGGCCCCCACGGGCGAGGAGCCCGCGGCGAGCACGCCCGCCGCCGCGGTGGCGGCGGAGGCGCGGAGCAGAGTGCGGCGCGTGGTCGGCGCCGGGCGGGGGGTTCGGGTGATTCTCACGCGCGGACGCTAACCCCCTTACGCAGGAAGGGAGTTGATGCCGAACAACCCTTGGCCAGACCTTGACCATCTCTTGGGCGGGTGAGGACGGAGAAGGACACACCCGGGGGCCAACGGCCCGGTGGGTACGTCCCACCGGGCCGGGAAGCGGGTCGGTCAGCTGAAGCCGCCGAGCGTGATCAGCGCCTCCTGCGGGTTGCCGTCGTGGACGAGCGACTCATGGGCGCCCACGTCGTCGAAGGCGAAGCCGTACGCCTTGCCGTCGACCATCTGCGCGTGGATGAGGCGGGAGTAGTGGTTGGTCACGGAGTCCTTGTAGAAGTTGGCCGCGTTGTTGTCGGGGTGGTTCGTGCCGTTCAGCAGGGTGGAGCGGTTGAAGCCCGCGCACAGCGTGCGGGAGATCGGGCCGCGCACCAGGTCGTTGGGCGCGTCCAGGTGCTTGTAGCAGCCGAAGACGCTGTCCGAGTCCGGCTTCTGGAACGAGGTCACGACGGCGCCCGAGCCGTTGGTGAAGTTCATGACGTTGCCGGAGACCCGGCCGTAGTACTTGGTGTTCGGCTCGTGCGCGAACGGCGTCACCGTCAGCACGGAGCTGCTGTAGCGGCTCCAGACCCGGTTGATGTAGTCGTTCATGATCCCGGACGGCAGACTGCCGTTCCCGACGCCGTGCCCCGGGGACAGGGCGCGCAGCACCGTTCCGTCGGACCGGGTCTGGATGAGGCCGGACCAGCCGCCGGACTGGTTCCTGAGGTTGTTGAACACCGCGTTGTAGCCGCCCGGCTTGAGCTTGCCCGTGCTCCTGACGGCCCCGCCCTGCGCCCTGACGCCGACCGAGTAGGGGGCGGAGAACATGTCGACCTGGGTGCTGTTGATCCACAGACCCGCGTCGTTGAGCGTGTACTCGGTCCAGTTGAACAGGATGTTCCTGTTCGGGTCGCTCGGGTTCTGCACGGCGGGCTGCACGAGACCGCCGGTGGTGACCTTGAAGACGAGCTTCTGACCGTACGAGAAGTAGACGCGGCCGGAGAACTTCGGCATCCGGATCGTCACCGACTGCCCGTTCCGCGGACCGGCGATCGACGCGTCCGGAGCCGGAGTGGGCGGGTTGCCGCCGGCCGGCCAGGGGTGGAAGGTGCCGTTCGCGTCGGCCCAGCCCTGGCGGCCGGTGGAGAGCTCCGTTCCGAGGTTGTAGACGTAGATCTGGTCGGCGCGTCCCGAGTCGTTCTTGATGGTCAGCGGGATGGTGGCGGGTACCGCCGCCTCGGCCGGCGTCTGGCCGAGGCCGGTGGTCAGCCCCAGGGCGAGGGCCAGGGTGGCGGTCAGCGCGCCGAGACTTCTCCGTAAAGCGGGCATGCTCGTTCTCCTCATCGGGCGGATGCGTGGGTGGAACGGGGGGCACATCACCTGCGAGCTTGAGAGCGCTCTCAGAATCCTGCGGGGAGCGACCGCTGTCAACGAACCTGCCTCAACTTGTTGAACCCGCGGGGCGCTGTGCACGCGACGCGCGGGCTGCCTCTCTCCCCTGGTCCGGAGATTCCGGTTGCTCTGGCCCAGGGATTCCGGTTTCGGTTAGCGTCCGGGCAGCGAGGGTCGAGGGGATGGGAGTGAACCGTGGTGGCGGATGTGATCGTGGTGGGCGGCGGGGTCGTCGGGCTCAGCACCGCCGTGACGCTGGCGGAGCGCGGGGCACGGGTGCGGGTCTGGTCGCGCGATCCGGCCGGGGCCACCACGTCGGCGGTGGCGGGCGCCCTGTGGTGGCCGTACCGGATCGAGCCTGCCGAGCGGGTGGGCGACTGGTCGCTGGAGACGCTGGCGGTGTACGAGGAGTTGTCGGGCGACCCGGAGGAGACCGGCGTACGGCGGGTGGCGGGGCTGCACGGCGGGGAGCGGTTCGCGGCGCTGGGCGACTGGGCGGCCGGGCTGAAGGACGCCGTGGAGGTGCCCGAGGGACTGCGGGTGACGCTGCCGCTGCTGGACATGCCGGTCCATCTGGAGTGGCTGGAGCGGCGGCTCGTGGCGGCGGGCGGTGCGGTGGAGCGGCGGGCCGTGACGGGGTTCGGCGAGGCGGCGGCGGTGAGCCCGGTGGTGGTGAACTGCACGGGGCTCGGGGCGCGCGAGCTGGTGCCCGACGCCGGGGTGCGGCCGGTGCGGGGGCAGTTGGTCGCGGTGGAGAACCCGGGCGTCGAGGAGTGGTACACGGAGGCGGATCCGGCGTCGGCCGCGACGACGTACTTCTTCCCGCAGCCAGGGCGGCTGGTGCTGGGCGGCACGGCGGAGGCGGACGACCCGCGCACGGAGCCCGACCCGGACACGGCACGGGAGATCGTGGCGCGGTGCGCGCGGATCCGCCCGGAGATCGCCGACGCCCGGGTACTCGGCCACCGGGTAGGGCTGCGCCCGGCGCGAGAGGCGGGGGTCCGGATCGAGGCGGAGGCCCTGCCGGGCGACGGCCTGCTGGTGCACAACTACGGGCACGGCGGCGCGGGCGTGACGGTGGCCTGGGGCTGCGCGCGGGCGGCGGCGGCGCTGGTGGGGTGACGGGGGCGGGGCGCGCCCCGCCGGAGGACGCGGGACGGGACGACCGGAGCCCGCGACCCGCGGGCGGTCGCGGGCGCCGAAGCGGCTGAGCGGTTGTG
>NZ_JBHXJG010000421.1:0-3497 GCF_042723425.1 Streptomyces sp. NPDC058375
CCTGGTAAGGCGCGCCCGCTCATCGCCGTGGACGCTCAGTGCCGTGGCTGGCGGATACTCATCACTCCTTCGGCCTCTTCCGCGGAGTGGTCACGGTTCCCACTGAGGCCAGCACCACGCAGCCGATGGCCAGCCACTGCGTGCCGGTGAGAATCTCTCCCAGCACCACCACGGCGGCCAGCCCCGCGACGGCCGGCTCCAGACTCTGGAGCACGGCCACGGTCCGGGGAGGCAGCCTGCGCAGTCCCGCCATGTCGAGCGTGTAGGGGATGGCCGCGGACAGCAGCGCGACCCCGAGCCCCGCCGCCAGGACCCACGGCTGAAGCATCGCCGAGCCCCCCTGCCACACGGCGGTCGGCATGGACAGCACTGCGGCCCATGCGACGGCGTACGCGAGGTAGTCGCCGTTGGAGGTCTTGGCGCCGGCGCGTTTGTTCAGCACCACGTAGATCGCCATTGAGGCACCGGACACGAGAGCGAATACCGTGCCGGAAATCGAGAGCCCGGCGCCTCCTCCGGGGTTGGCGAAGAGAAAGACACCGAGCCACGCAAGAAGTGCCCATAGGAAGTCGATGATGCGCCGCGATCCGGCCAGTGCGAGCACCAGCGGTCCCAGGAACTGCAGCGTGACCGCGACCCCGACATCAAGGCGCTCCAAGGCGAGGTAGATGACGTTCATCCCGGCGATCGAGGTCCCCAGGGCGACGATCAGTCCCCTTTCGCGCCAACTCCTCGGCAGCGTCGGCCGCCATATCGCACAGAGCACCAGCGCGGCGAAGGCCAACCGGAGAAAGATGACGCCTAGGGGCCCTACGGCACCGAACAATTGTTTGCCGAAGGCTTGGCCGACCTGAATGCTGATGACGCTTCCGACGATGAAGAGCGGACCTGGAACAGCGGGCCATCGTTTCGTGCCGACCATGTCGCTCCGCCCTCGATCGCCGCGCTCGCGTGCTGTCGTGTCTGTGGCCATACGGGGAGAGTGCCCTAGCGACCAGGAAGCAACCTCTAATGTTTCTACACGCGAAACATTAGTATGGGCTAACAGGTTGCGCGGGCCAGCTGGAACGCGCGCCCCCGCCGAGTCTCCGCACCTACGACATCGCGACGTGCGCCGGGCCTCGGCCGCGACCAGAGTGAATGGCAGGCACCCGGACCTCGCCCAGCTCGCCGTCGACGCCCTCAAAGCCCCCGACGCCCAGCGCCCGCGCCGGCAGACCCCGCCGCACCTCCCCTGCCGACGCCCAGCGCCGCCAGCCGACAGGTACGCCCCGTTGAACGCACCGCAGCCCGGTGGTGCGGGGCCACCAGACCGCCACTTCTCTGCGTTCAACTGGGCTCAGGTGCGGTCGGCCCATACTCGCTGCTGCTCAAGCGCTTCCAGGGCTCCCCGATACAGGCTCGCCTCCATGCCCATGAGAATGCTCCGCATCCGCTTCGCCTCGTCCTCATCGCGCGGGCGTAGCCGTCGGCCGACAAACTCGTAGTCCCATTCCTCCAGATCCCCGCCGCGAGGCTTCAGGCCCTCTTCCAGCAGATCGGGGAGGTCCGCGTCTCCGTTGAGTAGGCCTGTGGCTTCAGCGACCGCCTTGCCGACGATCAGGCGCAGGCTTTCCAGGGTGATGGTCTGCAGGGGAGTGGCAGTAGAGAGTCGTCATTTCAGTGTCAGTGGCATAGCCATGGCGACCTGCTAGATGCCACTGACGGGCCGTGACGAGCTAGTGCTGACACTGGTGACGAATGGCCTTGTCATTCTCATGCCGACTCCAATGGCATCGGTAGAGTTTGCGCAGGTCAGAGGTTGTCCGCTTTTCCGTCTCGTGTTCTACGGACCGAGGAACGCTGGATTGCCGGGATCGATGCCGCGAGACTGGATCCGTGCAATCTACTCACTACCGCGTACTGGTGGCTGTCTTGGTCGGGCTGCTCGCGGCTGCCGCAGCCGTGATCCTTGCCCTGATCGACTCCGAGCCGGTCACGAAGGCCGTACGGGACGCCGCTGTGACGTTCGGCGGGACGACAACTCTCGGCTTGTTGCTGATCGGTGCGCTCCGCAGCAACCATGGGGAGGGAGCTGAGTGAAGAGTTACTGGGCGGAGGGTCTGATCGTCGAGCCTTCCAATCTTCACGACGGCGACGAGGCTTGGTTCAAGGACCGTCCGGTACAGGTGGCCGGCCATCTCTTCCCGCCCCGCTTCCGTATATGGCTGAGTTGCAACACCACCGCCGTGGACATGTGCGTCGCGCTCGAGGTCGACAGTGGAGGGTTTGTCGAGCAGGTGAACGCCACCACGGTCAGCGGCGTTTCTTCGGACCAGGAGAAGGACCGGATCCGCGCTGCTGCCCGGAAGCTCGCTCTCCCACTGGCCCTGGCCATGATTCCCTACGGCCTCTTCCAAGCCACCGAGGATGGCTGGGAGTGGATCGCTGACGGATGGAGGCCACCACGTATCAGGCGACTCGGCGATGCCATGCCCGATCCGCAGATCGCCCTCGTCAGAGAGCTCCGGCGCCGTACGGGGCCAAGGTGGTGGAGCACCTACTTGCCCCGCATCGAGAAGACGGCGCAGGTTGTCTGGGATGCGCCCGCCGAACTCTCGACGCGTCAGGTGATCAAGACGCTCGTCTGCCCCGCCACGCATGTCGGACGGACTGCGGCGTACGAGGACCTGGCTGCTGCACGCGAACTGGGCCTGATGCCCGAGCACCGCGCCCCGTGACAGGCAGCTCTGCCGTGCGCGGCGCGGAAGAGCGTTATGGCAGGCCAGATATCGATACTGGTGAGGGAACCAGCCCCAATGGAATGCCGGTGTGTCTTCGGTTTCGTCGCAGATAGAGGCCGACCGCCATGTCGACGCCGCGATGGCACGCGTGTCTCATGCATCCGAAACTCAGCGCCGGGCGCAAGGTGTTCGAGGGCTCAGCCGACCAGTGGTGCTGTGCTGTCGGCTCTGGTGAATGCAAGCCGGGTCACGGGTTCTCCTCGTCGTCGCCCACCGCACGCTATAGCCGTCTCCGGGCGCCTGCCAGGTAGGGTGCTGGTGTGGATCAGCACGGCACTCGAGGTGAAAGGCCGCGGCCTACTTCCGACGGGCAGCCCACGTTGTGGCAGGCTGCCGATGACCTGCTCGCCACGGACATGCCCTTCGTGGTCGCGTTCCTCGCCCTCGGCGCAGCGCGAGGTCTGGGAAACAAGGGCCTGCGCGCTTTGGTCCACGAACACCGGGAGCAACTTGGCCGGGTGTGGCAGGCGCCTACGGGCCGCCTGGCTGCAGAGCTTGCCCATGCCAAAGTCCCCACCGCCCGCAAGGTCGCAGACGAGATCAGCGCCTCTCGAACCGAGTTGCTGAAGACGGCCCAGGCCAAGGCAGACGATCTGGCCCGGCGCGACATTCACCTCATCGGCCCGTCCGCCCTGCCGGCCCGGCTTGCCGAACTCCCCGGCGGGCCCTTGTGGCTGTTCGTCGAGGGTGACGTGCGGGCCCTCTACGAGGGCC
>NZ_JBHXJG010000422.1:0-3461 GCF_042723425.1 Streptomyces sp. NPDC058375
GCACGGCACGGAATCACCGCGGCATCACACGACACCGCACGGGCACCACAAGGCATCACGCGCATCACACGGCGCCGCGCCCACCGCGCGCGGGCCTTCGTCGAGGGGACAGGGCAATGACGGCCGAACTGGTCCGGGGGCAGAACCACACCTTGCCCCAGACCCGTCTGGAGATCCGGGTGTCGGCGGGCACGCCCGTCGTGGCCGGGGCCACCCTCGGCGACGAGCGGGGCACGGTGCGCGGCGGCGAGTGGATCGCCCACCCCGGCTCGCCCCAGCTCCCCGGTCTTGAGGTCTCCCAGCAGGCGGCGGCCGACCACCGGCTCGCCGTCGACCTGGAGGCGCTGCCCGTCGGCGCCCACCGGGTCACCGTGCTGCTCGCGCTGCCCGTCGGGGTCGGCGGCCCGACGCGGTTCGGTGCCGTCCCCGCCCCCTTCGTCGCCGTCATCGGGCTCGACGGCGACGAGATCGCCTCCTTCACGCTCACCGGCCTGGACGCCGAGTCCGCGGTCAGCGCCCTGGAGCTCTACCGCCGCCAGGACGCCTGGAAGGTCCGCGCCGTGGGCCAGGGATACGCGGGCGGGCTCGCCGAGATGCTCGCCGACCAGGGCGTGACCGACGCCGCCCACCTGGCCGGATCCATCCAGGAGGCCGTCACCCGGGGCCTGGCCCGCTCGGTGGCCCCGCCGCCGCCCCGGTCCCCGGAAGGCGACCGCGTACGGCACACGACGGGACCGGCGGACCACCGCCCGAGCGCGCCGACCGCGGCCCCGGAGCCCCCCGAGCCGCTGACCGACCCGGCCACCGCCGCCCCGCCGCACACCACTCAGCCACACACCACCCCGCCGCACACCGCCCCCGGGCAGGCCGCCGCGGGGCCTTCGGCGGCAGGGCCCGCCGCCGGCGGTCCCATCAACTACGCGCACCCGCGCAGGCAGCACGCCGCACCCCCCTCGCCCCCGCCCCCCGCGCCCCCCGCCCAGCCCGGACAGGCCGCTCAACCCGTCGCGGGCGACGCCACCGGCTGGTCGATGGACGAGCGCCTCTACAACCAGATCTGGGGCATGTTCGAGGACCTGGCCCGCGCCGTCGCCGCCTACCGCAGCGCCGTGGACTTCGCCGAGTCCCGGATGGACCAGGAGCTCGACCGGGCCCTGTCCGACCCGCGCAACCGGATCGGCGGTGCGGGCGACCGCGCCCGCGAGGCCGCCCGCGCCAAGCGCGACGAGCTGGCCTCCCGGGCCCGGGAGGCCCTCGACCGCGATCTGGCCCAGCTGGCCGCCGAGGCCGCCGTCGTCGAGCCCGCGCTGCCGGCCGCGTACGCGGGCTGGGGCAACCCCGTCTGGCACGCTCACCGGGTTCCCATGGAGATACCGATGGCCCTGCGCATCGGCGATCTCCATCTGCCCGAGCGCACCGACCTGCGCATCCCGCTGCTCGTCCGGCTGCCGCTGGAGCGCGGGATGTGGGTGGACAGCGGGCGGACGGCGTCCGAGGCGGCCGCGTCGACGGACACGGACCGGCTGCGCCGGGCGGCCATGGAGACCGCGGTGGCGCACGCGGCCCGGCTGCTCGCGGTGTATCCGCCCGGGGAGTTCGCGGTGCACGTCATCGACCCGGCGGGTTCGGCGGCCGGTCCGCTCGCGCCGCTGGTCGAGGCGGGCGTCCTCGCCGGACCGCCCGCCGCCGGACCCGGCGGAGTGGCCTCCGTCCTCGCCCACCTCACCCGGCGGGTGGACCTGGTGCAGATGGCGGTCCGGGCCGGGGCAGCCGACTCGCTCCCGCTCGACCTGGACACCGGCGAACAGCTCCTGGTGGTCAACGACTTCCCGCACGGCTTCGACGACCGGGCCGTCACCCAGCTCCGCTACCTCGCCGACGAGGGCCCCGCGGTCGGAGTGCACCTCCTCATGGTCGCGGACCGGGAGGAGGCCAGTGCGTACGGTCCGGTGCTCGATCCGCTGTGGCGTTCGCTGCTGCGGATCACCCCGGTCGCCGACAGCCACCTCGCCGATCCATGGGTCGGGCACGCCTGGACGTACGAGCCGCTGACGGTCCCGGCGGGCAGCCGCGTCCTGGAACAGGTGCTCGCGGCGGTCGCAGCGGCCCGTAGAGCTGCCGGCCGCTGACGAGACAGAAGGCTCCGACCTGCGGTCTTGACGACTTCTTTACCCTTTTCTTTACCTACCCTTGGTGATGCCTGTACTGTTCGGGGAACGGAGGGGAGTACTCCTTACGCGACGTGCCCGTCAATACGGATCGCAATCGGTCCCGGGGCGTCGGTCCAGGCGCGCACCACGTGCAGGGATGGAAGAGACCTCCGGCAGCGACGACGCTGATTCAGTAGCCGTAGCGAACTGCCGGAGGCGCAGTGGACGTTTCATGGACCGTGTGGGCCCTGACCATCTTTGGTCTGTCAGCCCTGATCGCTGTCGACTTCTTCATCGGGCGCAAGCCCCATGACGTGTCGACCAAGGAAGCCGGGATCTGGACGATCGTCTGGATCGCGCTGGCCGTCCTCTTCGGAGTCGGCCTCATGGTCTTCGGCGAGAGCCAGGCCTCCGGCGAGTTCTTCGCCGGATTCATCACCGAGAAGTCGCTGAGCGTCGACAACCTCTTCGTCTTCGTCCTGATCATGGCGAAGTTCTCGGTGCCCTCACACCTCCAGCAGCGCGTGCTGCTGATCGGTGTGCTCATCGCCCTGGTGCTCCGGGCGATCTTCATCGCCGCCGGCGCCGCCGTGATCGCGAACTTCTCGTGGGTGTTCTACATCTTCGGCGCGTTCCTGATCTACACCGCCTGGAAGCTCATCCAGGAGGCCCGGGCCGACGAGGACGAGGACGACTGGGAGGAGAACCGTCTCCTCAAGAAGATCGAGCACCGCTTCGGTGTCGCCGACCAGTACCACGGCACGAAGCTCTTCATTCAGAAGAACGGCAAGCGCATCCTGACCCCGCTGATGGTGGTCATGCTCGCCATCGGTATGACGGACGTGCTGTTCGCGCTGGACTCGATCCCGGCGATCTTCGGCCTGACCCAGGACCCGTACATCGTCTTCACGGCCAACGCGTTCGCCCTGATGGGTCTGCGCCAGCTGTACTTCCTCATCGGCGGTCTGCTGAAGAAGCTGGTCCACCTCAGCTACGGCCTGTCGGTGATCCTCGGCTTCATCGGCGTCAAGCTGGTGCTGCACGCCCTGCACGAGAACGGCGTGCACACGCCTGAGATCTCCATCCCGTTCTCGCTCAGCGTCATCGGTGGTGTCCTGGTGATCACCACGATCACCAGCCTCATCGCCAGCAAGAAGCAGGCGGCGGCCGAGGCGGAGGAGGCCGCGAAGGCCGAGACCGCCGGTCCTGCCGACGAGGAGAGCAAGACCCTCAGCTGACCCGGGGCCGCCTCGTGTGGAAAATTTACAAACCGGCAGCGGCCGTGGTGTAAAGGTGTTTAGATGTCGTTGG
>NZ_JBHXJG010000423.1:0-3453 GCF_042723425.1 Streptomyces sp. NPDC058375
GGCCCCATGGTGCGCGCCCGCCGGACCGGTGATGAACGCTGCCCGCACACACCCCCGGTGCGCGCCCCCGCACCCCCTGCATGACCTGCACCACCTGCACCACCTGCACCACCTGATCGAGCCGCAAGCACCACCGCACCACTTACGCACCACCTCCCTGAACCCCACGTCGCCGACGACGTGTAACCGACCGGAGGAACCGCCGTGGCCGCTAAGCCCAGGTTTCGCAAAGACGCAGATGCAGCCGCCCCCGACGTGACGGACGATGCCGTCACAGAAGCAGAAGCAGCAGCAGGAGACGGCCGGAAACACCCGGTCGACGAAACCCTCCCGCCCGTGAAGATGTTCACCAGCGGCCTCCAGCACGTGGCCGCCATGTACGCGGGCGTGGTGGCCCCGCCGCTCATCGTGGGGCCGGCCGTCGGTCTCACCGCCAAGGAGACCGCCTTCCTGATGGGGGCGAGCCTGTTCACCGCGGGGATCGCCACCCTGCTCCAGACCATCGGCTTCTGGAAGGTCGGCGCCCGGCTGCCCTTCGTCAACGGCGTCTCGTTCGCCGGGGTCGCCCCGATGATCGCGATAGGCAAGGACCGGGGGCACGACGGGATAGCCGTCATCTTCGGCGCGATCATCGTCGCGAGTCTTCTCGGGTTCGTCCTCGCCCCCTACTTCTGCAAACTGGTGCGCTTCTTCCCGCCGGTCGTCACGGGCACCGTGATCACCCTGATCGGCGTCTCGCTGCTCCCGGTCGCCTTCAACTGGTCCCAGGGCGGCAACGCCACGGCCGACGACTACGGCTCGATGACCAACATCACCATGGCCGCCGTGACCCTGGTGATCGTGCTGGCCCTGCGCAAGCTGCTGCGCGGCTTCCTCCAGCAGATCGCGATCCTGCTCGGCCTGGTCATCGGCACGCTCATCGCCATCCCGGCCGGTATCACCGACTTCGGCGCCATCAAGGAAGCCGACGTGGTCGGCTTCCCGACGCCCTTCGCCTTCGGCGCCCCGCAGTTCGAGATCGCCGCCATCATCTCCATGTGCATCGTGATGCTGGTCTGCATGACCGAGTCCACCGCGGACATGCTGGCCCTCGGCAAGATCGTCGGCCGGCCCGCGGACGAGAAGATCATCGAGGGCGGTCTGCGCGCCGACACTCTGGGCAGCGCCATCAGCCCGCTCTTCAACGGCTTCATGTGCAGCGCCTTCGCCCAGAACGTCGGCCTCGTCGCCATGACGAAGATCCGCAGCCGCTTCGTCGTCGCGGCGGGCGGCGGGATCCTGATCGTCCTCGGCCTGGTCCCCGTCGCGGCCTCCGTCATCGCCCTCGTACCGCTGCCGGTGCTCGGCGGCGCGGGGATCGTCCTCTTCGGCACGGTCGCGGCCAGCGGCATCCAGACCCTGGCCACCGCCGCCATGGAGAAGGGCGAGAACGCGCTGATCGTGGCGGCGGCCCTCGGTATCGGCCTGATCCCGATCGCGGCGCCGCAGTTCTACCACGCCTTCCCGGAGAGCCTGCTGGTCGTCCTCGACTCCGGCATCTCGACCGGCTGTGTGGTGGCGATCGTGCTGAACCTCGCCTTCAACCACTTCGGCCGCAAGCCCGACGGGGTGGAGGAGGAGCCGGCCAACGGCGAACACGTGGTCCCGGCGGCCGCCGGGGTGGGCGTCCACTGATCCGGTCCGCCACTGATCCGGTCCGCCACCACTGCCCGGTGAGGCCCCGCCCGGGGCTCCACCGGGCAGCGGCGTGTCCCAGCCGGCGTGGATCGGGGGCAGCGGCGTGTCTCAGTCCGCGTCGATCCGGGGCAGCGCCGTGTCTCTCAGCCGACGTCGATCCGGTAGGCGTCCCCGTACACCTTCCAGCGCAACGGGGTCTCCAGCCCGAGCTTCCCCTCCCGTACGAAGACCCGCTGGGCGGTCTCCACCCGGCTGGTGTCGCTGTGCGACGGCTCCCGGCCGATGGCGGCCACCCGCGCATCGAGGAACGCGTCGAGATACGCCTGCTCGTCGCCGCCCCGCGCGGGCGTCCGGGCCGCCGCCATCGCCTCGCGGCGCATCGTGCGGAACCCGACCGTGCCCTCCGTGTCGCCCGCGCCGTGCATCACGTACGCGTCGTAGTAGATGAACTGGCCGAGCGCGCCGAGCCCGTCCTGCTCGGCCTGCCGCACCGCCGGGTCGAAGTAGGCGGCGTCCCGCTCCGCGTCCTGCGCCGCCCGGAAGGCCGGGTCATCGGCCGCCTTCGCCCAGGCCCGGGTGAACGGCCTGCCCAGCCTCGTGTGCGCGTCGCTGCCCTCGACCGCGCGCAGCGCCGGAAGGAAGCGCTCCAACGGGTTGCCGGGGCGCGCCTTCGCGTACCGCTCCACGACCTCCGTCATGTCACCGGTGCCGGAACAGAACCCGATGATGCCCGCCGTGTACCCCCGGCCGTCGCCGATGTCCTGGATGTACGGGTACTGCGCCTCCCAGTCCAGCGAGGAGTTCTCCGCGCTGGAGACCAGCCGCATCGCGATCCGCTTCTTCGCCGGGTCGGTGAGACCCGCCTCCGGAGAGCCGGCGGCGGACCCGGAACATCCGGTCAGGGCGGCGGCAGTCAGGAGCGCGGCGGCGAGGGGCAGGCGCAGGGCCCGGACGGTGTGCTTCACCCGCCCAGCCTGCCAGGCCGGGGGCCCGGCGTCGGCCGGTGCTCGTCGGCTGTAGCGTCAGGGGCATGGAAGAGCAGTCTGTTGTGGATGTCGGCGATGTGCGCCTCGCGTACCGGACCTGGGGCGATGCGTTCGGCTCGCCCGTCGTGCTGCTGCACGGCCTCGGCGGTTCGGCCGCGAACTGGGAGGCGGCCGGCCCCCTGCTGGGCCAGGAGTGGCGGGTCTTCGCCCTGGACCTGCGCGGCCACGGCGAGAGTGACTGGCCCGACGACTACGCCCTGGACCTGATGGCCGAGGACGTCGTGGGCTTCCTCGACGAACTGGAGCTGGACCGGGTCGGCCTCGTCGGCCACGGCATGGGAGGCGTCGTCGCCCGGCTGGTGGCGCAGGAGCACTCCGACCGGGTGGAGCGGCTGGTGCTGGTGGAGACCCCGGCCCCGTTCCCCGGCGACCCGGGACCGGCCGGTCGCGCCGAGGGCCCGGTGGACTACGACGAGAACGCGGTGCCCGCCGTACGGGACCAGCTCGCCGATCCCGGCCCGGACGCGGACGAGTTCCTCGGGGACATCGTCTCGCCGACCCTGATCATCACCGGGGGCCCGGAGAGCGAGATGGAACAGCACCGCCAGGCGGACGTGGCCTCCCTCGTCCCGGACTGCCGGCTGATCACGGTCCCCGGCGGCCACCGGATGCACGAGACCAGGGCGGACCAGGTGGCCGCGCACATCACCGAGTTCTTCACCAGCTGAGTGATGCCCTCGCCGCGCCGAGGAGCGGCCCGGCGGGTGGCCGCAGGGCAGGAGGCCACCCG
>NZ_JBHXJG010000424.1:0-3409 GCF_042723425.1 Streptomyces sp. NPDC058375
CCCGGCCGGGGACAGCGCGGCGGGCCCGCTCCGCGCCGAGCGGGCCCGCCGGAAACTGCCGCGGATACATCCCCCGATCGGCCGGAAACGCCGGGGCCGGGACCGGGGGATGCCGGAATCAGCCGGAGAGGCGCACCGGCATGATCAGGTACTTGTACGCGTCGTCCGCCTCGGCGTCGACGGCCGGGCGGCCGCTGAGCAGGGCGGGCTTGGTGGACGTGGTGAACGAGAGCTGGGCGACCGGGGAGTCGATCGCGCTCAGACCGTCCAGCAGGAACGTCGGGTTGAAGGCGATCGAGATGTCGTCGCCCTCCAGCACCGCGTCGACCCTCTCCACAGCCTGTGCGTCGTCGCTGGAGCCGGCCTCCAGGATGAGGACGCCCTGCTCGAAGCTGAGGCGTACGGGGGTGTTGCGCTCGGCGACCAGGGCGACGCGCTTGACGGCCTCGACGAAGGGGGCCGTCTCGATCACCGCGACGGAGTTGAACTCGGTCGGGAACAGCGTGCGGTACTTCGGCAGGTCGCCTTCGAGCAGCCGCGTGGTCGTGCGGCGCCCGGCGCCCTCGAAACCGATCAGGCCCTCGCCCGCGCCGGAGCCGGACAGCGCCAGGGTGACCGTGTCGCCGCTGGTGAGCGCCTTGGCGGTGTCCAGGAGCGTCTTGGCGGGCACCAGGGCGACCGCGGAGGCGTCGGCGTTCTCCGGCTTCCACAGGAACTCGCGGACCGCGAAGCGGTAGCGGTCGGTGGAGGCGAGAGTGACCGTGTCGCCCTCGATCTCGATCCGCACACCGGTGAGCACGGGCAGCGTGTCGTCGCGGCCGGCGGCGATGGCGACCTGGGCGGCGGCCGAGGCGAAGACCTCACCGGGGACGGTGCCCGTGGCGGTCGGCATCTGCGGCAGCGCGGGGTACTCCTCCACAGGCAGTGTGTGGAGGGTGAAGCGGGAGGAGCCGCAGACGACCGTGGCGCGCACACCATCGGTGGAGATCTCCACCGGGCGGTTGGGCAGGGCGCGGCAGATGTCGGCGAGCAGCCGACCGGACACGAGCACCGTGCCGTCCTCGTCGATCTCCGCGTCGACGGAGACCCTGGCGGAGACCTCGTAGTCGAAGCTGGAGAAGCTGAGAGCCCCGTCCTCGGCCTTCAGCAGAAGGCCCGCGAGAACGGGCGCCGGCGGACGGGCCGGGAGGCTGCGGGCCACCCAGGCCACCGCCTCCGCGAGTACATCGCGCTCCACCCGGATCTTCACCGGAACCGCCTCCTGCTGTTGCTCGCTCGCCCTGCTGGCCTTCGTCGTCTGGATGGGAGCCCGCTGCCGAGGCGGCGGAGGCTCCGGGGTCCAGTCTGACGTACGGCACCGACAGCCGTTGCTGCTCGGGGTCAAGTCGGGCCAAGAGCTTCGCGGCGGTCGACGGTCGAGTTGTACACAGGCCCCACTTCGAAGCGGATTCCTGGCTAACTCTGGGTGGTAGTAGTAGTAGGCCTTGTGGATACCGTGGATAACGTCGTTTGCGCAGGTCAGCGACTATTTTTTGTCCACCGGTCCTGTGGGTGGCGCCCGTGGACAACCGGGGCTTTCTGTGGACGGACGAAAGTTCTGCACACCCGATGCACAGGAGGGGGCCACTTCTCCCCAGGCCTGTCCCCAGCTTTACCCCTGTTCCCCACAGCCCAACCCAGCCCCTTGGTGTGACGCCTTTCACTCCGGGCGGTGAGAGCGTGTGTTGCGTTGCCGAACAGTGGACAGGGGTGTGGAGAAGCAGGGTGGAGCTGGGGACAACAGGGCTCAGCCTGTGGGCCGCCGGTGGACAACAGCGACGGCCTCCTGTGGACGGAGAATCTGTCCACAGGCTGTGGATCATTGTTGACCACAAATCCCCAACCACGTGACCTGGCCTGATGGAGTATCGGCAGCGCGCCCTGTGGACGCAATATGGACAACTTCCCAGTCCCCAGGCTGTGGACGGAAGATTTCTCGCACATCTGTGGAGAAGGGCCTTTGAGCAGGCCGTATTCGAACAGCGCGGTTGCGGCGGGGCGCTCGTCGCGGGCTCCGGAAGCTTCATCGAGCACCTCGGAAAGCCCGTTGCGGACCCGCTGCGGACCCGTCGAGGACCCGTCGAGGACCCCGGAACACGCGAAAGGCGCCGGCCGCGGACCGTGGGAGGTCCGCGACAGGCGCCCTGAGAAACGCGCTGCCAAGAAGCCCGGGGAGCAGGCCTCAGCCGTTCTTGATGCGGTTGGTCAGCTCGGTGACCTGGTTGTAGATGGAGCGGCGCTCGGCCATCAGCGCCCGGATCTTCCGGTCCGCGTGCATCACCGTCGTATGGTCGCGGCCACCGAACTGCGCGCCGATCTTCGGCAGCGACAGGTCGGTCAGCTCGCGGCACAGATACATGGCGATCTGGCGCGCCGTCACCAGGACCCGGCTGCGTGAGGATCCGCAGAGGTCGTCCACGGTGAGGCCGAAGTAGTCCGCGGTCGCCGCCATGATGGCCGGCGCGGTGATCTCCGGGGCCGACTCCTCGCCGCCCGGGATCAGATCCTTCAGGACGATCTCGGTCAGCCCGAGGTCCACCGGCTGCCGGTTGAGCGAGGCGAAGGCGGTCACCCGGATCAGGGCGCCCTCCAGCTCACGGATGTTGCGCGAGATCCGCGAGGCGATGAACTCCAGGACCTCCGGCGGGGCGTTGAGCTGTTCCTGCACCGCCTTCTTACGGAGGATCGCGATCCGGGTCTCCAGCTCGGGCGGCTGGACGTCGGTCGTCAGACCCCACTCGAAGCGGTTGCGCAGCCGGTCCTCCAGGGTCACCAGCTGCTTGGGCGGCCGGTCCGAGGAGAGCACGATCTGCTTGTTGGCGTTGTGCAGCGTATTGAAGGTGTGGAAGAACTCCTCCTGCGTCGACTCCTTGCTCGCCAGGAACTGGATGTCGTCGACCAGCAGGATGTCCACGTCGCGGTAGCGCTTGCGGAAGGTGTCGCCCTTGCCGTCGCGGATCGAGTTGATGAACTCGTTGGTGAACTCCTCCGAGCTCACGTACCGCACCCGGGTGCCCGGGTAGAGGCTCCGCGCGTAGTGCCCGATGGCGTGCAGCAGGTGGGTCTTGCCGAGCCCCGACTCCCCGTAGATGAACAGGGGGTTGTACGCCTTCGCGGGCGCCTCGGCGACGGCGACGGCCGCGGCGTGCGCGAACCGGTTGGAGGCCCCGATGACGAAGGTGTCGAAGAGGTACTTCGGGTTCAGCCGGGCATGCGGTTCGCCGGGGCCCGGCGCGGGGGCCGGCTGGGCGCCCATCGGTCCGGGCACCGAACCGCCGGTCCGGCCGGGGCCGTGGCCGCCCTGGCGGGGCCCCGGCTGCTGCTGGTCCTGCCGGTCGGGGCGCTGTGCTGCCCACTCGGACTAGCCCCA
>NZ_JBHXJG010000425.1:0-3377 GCF_042723425.1 Streptomyces sp. NPDC058375
GCACACCGTCCATCGCGTCAATCTCCCGCGCTGTCCACCACGGCGGCCCACTCGTCGAGCAGCGCCTGGGCCGAGGCGTCGTCCGGGCCTTCCGCCCACAGATGGGTGACGGCTTCCGCCCGGTCGGGTAGGACCATGATCCACCGCCCGTCCGCCTCGACCACGCGGACCCCGTCCGTGGTGTCCACCCGGCGGTCGCCGGCCGCTTCGACGACCCGTCGCATGACGAGCCCCTTGACGGCCCACGGCGTCGCCAGGTCGCGGCGCAGGACATGCGCCCGGGGGATGCGGGCGTCGATCTGGCTCAGGGTGAGCTGGGTGCGCGCGACGAGCCCGATGAGCCGGACGAAGGCGGCGGTCCCGTCGAAGACGCTGCTGAATTCGGGAACGATGAACCCGCCGCGCCCGTCTCCCCCGAAGATGGTGTCCTCTTCACGGCCCACCCGGGTCAGGTCGTCGGGCGAGGTGGTCGTCCACTCCACCTGGGTGCCGTGGTAGGCCGCCACCTGCTCGGCGACGCGCGTGGTCGTCACGGGGAGGGCGACCCGACCGCTGCGCCGCTCGGCGGCGACGAGATCGAGGAGGACCAGCAGGGCCCGGTCGTCCTCGATGATCCGGCCCAGTTCGTCGACGAGGGAGAGCCGCTCCCCCACCGGGTCGAACCGCACTCCGAAGGCCGCCCGCGCCGAGGACACGATCTCCCCGAGCCGCACCAGACCGGCCCGCCGGGTGTCGGCGGACTCGGTTGGCCGCGCCTCGTCGAGCCCGGGGTTGATCGTCAGCGCGTCCACGCCGAGCCGCCCGAGCAGGCTGGGCAGGACGAGCCCGGCGCTGCCGTTGGAGGCGTCGACGACGACCTTGAGGCCGGAGTCGGCGATGCCGTCGACGTCGACGTTGCGCAGGAGGGATCCGGTGTACGAGTCGAACACGCTGGACGGGAAGTGCAGGTCCCCGATCTCGCCGGGGAAGGCACGGCGGTACTCCTGGCGTGCGTACACCCGGTCGAGCTTGCGCTGCTGCGCCTGCGAGAGGTCGGCGCCCCGCTCGTCGATGAACATGATGTCCACGGAGTCGGGCACGCCCGGAGACGTACGGATCATGATGCCGCCGGCGCTGCCCCGGGCGGTCTGCTGACGTGCCACGGGCAGGGGGACGTTCTCCAGGTCCCGTACGTCGATGGCGCTGGCCTGGAGAGCCGAAATGACGGCCCGCTTGAGGGCGCGGGCGCCTCGGGAGTGGTCACGTGCGGTGGTAACCGTCGAGCCCTTCTTCAGGGTCGTGGCGTAGGCGCCCGCCAGCCGTACGGCCAGTTCGGGGGTGATCTCGACGTTCAGGATTCCGGAGACCCCGCGCGCTCCGAAGAGATGCGCCTGCCCTCGGGACTCCCAGATCACCGAGGTGTTGACGAACGCGCCGGCCTCGATGGTCTTGAACGGGTACACCCGGACGTTGCCCTGGATGATCGACTCCTCGCCGACCAGGCATTCGTCGCCGATGACAGCGCCGTCCTCGACGCGGGCCGCACGCATGATGTCGGTGTTCTTACCGACCACGCAGCCGCGCAGGTTGCTGTGCTGTCCGATGTAGACGTTGTCGTGGACCACGGCCTTGTGGAGGAAGGCCCCGGTCTTGACGACGACGTTCGACCCGACCACCGTGTGTTCGCGGATCTCGACGTCGGCCTCGACCTTGGCGTAGTCGCCGATGTACAGCGGTCCGCGCAGCACGGCGTCGGGGTGGACCTCAGCTCCTTCGGCGACCCACACGCCGGGCGAGATCTCGAAGCCGTCGAGCTCCACGTCGACCTTGCGCTCCAAGACGTCCGCCTGGGCCTTGACGTAGCTCTCGTGGGTGCCGACGTCCTCCCAGTAGCCCTCGGCGATATAGCCGTAGATGGGCTTGCCCTCCTTCATCAGCTGAGGGAAGACATCACCGGACCAGTCGACCGAGGTGTCGGCCTGGACGTAGTCGAAGACCTCGGGCTCCATGACGTAGATGCCCGTGTTCACGGTGTCCGAGAAGACCTGTCCCCAGGTCGGCTTCTCCAGGAACCGTTCGACCTGACCGTTCTCGTCCACGATGGTGATGCCGAATTCCAGCGGATTGGGAACGCGGGTCAGGCAGACCGTGACGAGGCCGCCCTTTTCCTTGTGGAAGGCGATGAGGTCGGTGAGGTCGAAGTCGGTGAGCGCGTCACCGGAAATGACGAGGAACGTGTCGTCCTTCAACGCCTCCTCGGCGTTCTTCACGCTGCCCGCGGTGCCGAGTGGCTTCTCCTCGTTGGCATAGGTGAGCTCCATACCGAGCTCCTCGCCGTCCCCGAAATAATTCTTGACGAGGGATGCGAGGAACTGGACGGTCACTACTGTTTCGCTGAGCCCATGCCGCTTGAGCAGCCGCAGGACGTGCTCCATGATCGGCCGATTGGCCACGGGCAGGAGCGGCTTGGGCATGCTCGAGGTCATGGGGCGAAGACGTGTGCCTTCGCCGCCAGCCATCACGACGGCCTTCATGTCGGAAACGTCCTCCTACAAGAGACGACGGTCAGCCGACTTCGCCCGTCGGGGCGGCATGCGCACCATCTGCCGCGAGCCGGCGACATTGCACGGCACCGCATCAACGAGCTCAATCGGCTACTGCGTCCGCCTTCACAAGTCGGCGGACCTGAACCACGTACAAGATTCCTGCCCACCAGTAGAGGGTTGTACCCCAACCTGCGAACGCCCATCCGAAAACGGCGGCCAGTGTGGCCAGCCAACCACTCCCGTCGCTGAGCAGCAACAAGGGGAACGCGTACATCAGGTTGAAAGTTGCAGCTTTCCCGAGGAAGTTGACCTGCGGGGGCGGATAGCCGTGGCGGCGCAGGATGGCCACCATCACGAGAAGCATCAGTTCCCGGGCGAGAAGTGCCGCGGTGACCCAGAGGGGCAGAATCTCACGCCAGGTGAGGCCAACCAGGGTGGAAAGGATGTAGAGGCGGTCGGCCGCCGGGTCCAGGAGCCGGCCGAGGCTGCTGATCTGGTTCCACTTGCGGGCGAGCTTCCCGTCCAGGTAGTCGCTGATGCCGCTGAGCATCAGGACGAGCAGCGCCCAGTTGTCGCTGTTGGGCCCTCCGAACACGGGGCGGAGAATCAGCCACAGGAAGAGCGGTACCCCGACAAGGCGAGCCATGCTGAGGATGTTGGGGATGGTGAGGACCCGGTCCGTCTGGACCCGAGTCTCCTGGACCTCCACCCGGGGGCCTCCTGTGAAGAACGTGCCAATGATGCCCCCTGACCCTACCCTCAGCTTCCACAGGCGGGTGCACGGGGGTGGTGGGAAGGTGAACGACGCGCAAAAGGCTGAGAACGCAGGAAAGCCCCGCACCACAAGGGTGC
>NZ_JBHXJG010000426.1:0-3335 GCF_042723425.1 Streptomyces sp. NPDC058375
GGTCAGGGCGCGGTGACGCGACGGCGCCCGGCCCCTCGGAGGAGAGGCCGGGCGCCGGGCGCACAGACAGCAGTCGGCGCCCGGCTTCCCTCAAGGGGCCGGGTACCGGGGCGGGTCAGCCCTTGGGCAGCCACTTCTTCCAGACGTCCGGGTGGCGGTCGATCCAGCGCTTCGCCGCCTCCTGGGGGGTCAGCTTCTGCGAGGCGATCATCTCGGACACCTCGTTCTGGTCCTTCTCCGACCAGTGGAACTTCTTCAGGAACGCGGACGCGTCCCCGCCGCGCTGGGCGAAGTCGGCGTTGAGGAACTTCTGCAGCGGCGTCGTCGGATACGCGCAGTCGATGTCCGCCGGGTCCTTGGCCGCGCACTCGTCCGTGTACTCGGGCAGCTTCACCTCGACCATCGGGACCTCGTTGAACAGCCACTGCGGCTGGTACCAGTAGCTGAGGAAGGGCTTCTTCTCCTTGGCGAACTGCTGGATCTGGGTGATCTGGGCCGCCTCGGAGCCGGCGAAGACGACCTTGTAGTCCAGGTCCAGGTTCTTCACCAGGGCCACGTCGTTGGTGACGTAGGACGGCGAGCCGTCCATCAGCTGGCCCTTGCCGCCGCTCTCGGCGGTCTTCAGCTCGTCCGCGTACTTGTTGAGGTTCTTCCAGTCGGTGACGTCCGGATTCTTGTCGGCCCAGTACTTCGGGACGTACCAGCCGATGTGGCCGGTGACGCCGAGGTCGCCGCCCCGGACGATGGTCTTCTTCTCGTCGATGTACAGCTTCTCCTGGTCCGGGTGGCCCCAGTCCTCCAGGATCGCGTCGACGCGGCCCTGGCTGAGGGCATCCCAGGCGGGGACCTCGTCGGTCTGGACGAGGTCGACGCGGTAGCCGAGCTCCTCCTTGAGGAGCTGCTCGGCGACGGCGACATTCGCCTGGGCGCCGACCCAGGACTGGACGGAGAGCGTGACCGTCTTGACCCCGGCGGGGGCGGCGAACGGGGAAGCCTGCTTGGTCATGTCGGCGGCGCCGCAGCCCGCCGTGGCGAGCAGGGCCCCGGCCGAGGCGAGTGCCACGAGCAGGCGGGTGCGGGAGCGGTTCATCTCAGCTCTCCTGTCGCTGGCGGCGGGTGGTGGGCTGGGTGACCCGGTCGAGCATCAGGCCCAGGCAGACGATCGCCGCTCCGGCGACGAGACCGGTGGCCAGATCGCCCTGCGCGAGGCCGAGGACGACCTCGTAACCGAGGGCGCCGGAGCCGACGAGTCCGCCGATGATGACGACGGCGAGGACCAGCACGACCGCCTGGTTGACGGCGAGCAGCAAGGAGGGCCTGGCCAGCGGGATCTGCACCTGGCGCAGTTGCTGGCCCGGGGTCGCGCCGAGCGAGCGGGCGCACTCCATCGCCGCCGGGTCGACGCCCCGCAGGCCCTGCGTGGTGATGCGGATGACGGCGGGCAGCGCGTAGACGACCGCGGCTGCGGCGGCGGGCGCGCGGCCGACGCCGAAGAGGGCGACGACGGGGATCAGGTAGACGAACTGCGGCATGGTCTGGAAGACGTCCAGGACCGGTCGCAGCAGCCGCTCCAGGCGCTCGCTGCGGGCCGCGCCCACGGCGACGCCGAAGCCGATGACCAGAGTGACGGCGACGGCGGCGAGCACCTGGCTGAGGGTGTCCATCGAGGGCTCCCACACGCCGAGCACGCCGATCGCGGCCATGGCGAGGACGGCGGTGGCGGCGGTGCGCCAGGTGCCGATGGTCCAGGCGAGGGCGGCGACGATCAGCAGCACCGACCACCAGGGCAGTCCGGTGAGCCCGCTGCGCAGGGGGTTGAGGACGCCGCTGGTGAAGTGGGAGGCGAGGTCGGCGGTGCCGCCGACGACGGGCACCCCGGTGTAGAGGTGGTCGACCATCCAGTCCTTGGCGGTGTTGACCGGTCCGGCGATGGCCACGGTCAGGTCGTCGGGCCACACCTGGCCCTCGGCCGCCCGTCCGACGATGGCGACGGCCGCGGTGACCGCGGCGGCCAGGGACCAGCCGCGCCAACCGCGCAGCTGGGCCGGGCCGGTGGGCTCGGCGCCGATCCGGCGACCCGCAGCCTCGGTCGTACGGTCCAGCACGACGGCCAGCAGCACGATCGGGATGCCGGCGGCGAGGGCGGCGCCGACGTCCACGGAGGACAGCGCCTGGTAGACGCGGTCGCCGAGGCCGCCCGCGCCGATCACGGAGGCGATGACGGCCATGGAGAGCGCCATCATGATGGTCTGGTTGAGGCCGAGGAGGAGTTCCTTGCGGGCCAGCGGGAGCCGGGCGCTCAGCAGCCGCTGCCGGCCGGTCGCGCCGAGCGAGGCGACGGCTTCCATGACGCCGCCGTCCGCGCCGCGCAGGCCGAGCGCGGTGAGCCGGGCCATCGGCGGAGCCGCGTACACGACGGTGGCGAGGACCGCTCCGGGGACGCCGATGCCGAAGACCAGCACCACCGGGAGCAGATAGGCGAAGGCGGGCAGCACCTGCATGGTGTCGAGCACCGGGCGCAGGATGCGGAACACCCGGTCCGAGAGTCCGGCGGCAAGGCCCAGGAGCAGCCCCAGCACGACGGAGGCGAGCACGGCGACGACCATCAGCGCGAGCGTCTGCATGGTCGGCACCCACATGCCGAGCAGCCCGCAGAGCAGGAACGACACGCCTGCGGTGAGGGCGAGCCGGATCCCCGCGACGCGCCAGGCGACGGCGGCGGCGAACACGGTGACGCCGGCCCAGCCGAGGGCCAGCAGGACCAGGTAGACACCGCGTACGGAGAGCACGACGGCATTGCTGATGTGGCCGAAGAAGTAGAGGAACAGCGGGTGGCTGTCGCGGTTGGAGACGATCCAGTCCGTGACCTCGCCGAGCGGGGCGGAGAGGTCGGCGGTCAGCGCCTCGGGCCACATCCCGCCGCCCCAGCGGCCGTGCACGACGGGCACGACGACGGCGGCGACGAGCGCGAGGAGCAGGAGCTTCGCGGCGGCGGGGCGGTCACGGAGGGCGGCCAGCGGCCCCCGGCGCGCGCCCGCGGCGGCGGGGCGGGCCGGGGTGGCGTGTGCGGTGGCCATCAGGCGGTCACCTCGCGGGAGCCGTCCGGTGCGTCGGGGGCGCCGGGGGCGGCCGCTGCGGGCGTGGCTGTTTCCGCGGCCCCGTTCGTGCCGGGTCCGGAGGTCCCGGCCACGACGTCCAGCAGGCACGCGTGGTCGACGACGCCGACGAGCCGGCCGCCGTCCATCACCCGGGCCACGGGGTCGCCGGAGCGGGAGACCGCTTCGATGGCCTCGTACACGGTGGCTTCGGGGCGTACGGCCGGCCCGCGCTCGCTC
>NZ_JBHXJG010000427.1:0-3331 GCF_042723425.1 Streptomyces sp. NPDC058375
GCCCTCAGGTGCGCTTCGGGCGCTTGCGGCCGGATGCCTTTCGGGCCGCCGGGTTGCCGGTGCGGGTCGAGCGGCGCTTCTCGAACTGGACGCGGGCCTGCTCGTACTCGGTGCGGCGCAGCTTCTCGCCCGGGGCCTCGGTGAGCGAGCGGACGAAGTAGGCGAGGAGCGAGCCGATGAAGCCGATCGACTTCAGGCCGCGCAGGGAGTCCTCGCGGGCCGGGTCCTTCGGGCGGGCGCCGAAGCCCTCCCAGGTCTTGCGGAACGCGATGGCGCTGCAGATGGAGAACATCGCGATGACCAGAATGCCGACGAGGCCGCCGACCTCTGCGATCTCCAGGCCTTCGTAGGCGAAGCGCAGGACGAAGCAGGCGGCCACGGCGGCGGCCAGGGAGCCGACGGCGACGCCGACGCGGCGGAGCCCGTAACCGCCGTCGTGGTCGACCCATGTCGTGCCGAAGAAGCGGATGGGCTCGGGCTGCGGGCCCGGGGCCGTGGCGGGCGGGGTGCCGGGGGCTGCGCTGTTCTCGCTCACGGGGTCGATTATCCCCCCGCCGCCCCCGGTACCCCGGGTGGTGCCGTCAGTCGCAGCGCGGTGCGATGTAGCCGTCACGCCCCGTGTAGACATAGGCGTCCGCGACGAACTGGCCGTTGGCGATGTTGTCCCAGAGGTTCGACGTGCCGTACGGGCCGGTGACCCGCTCCCCCGGCTTCTGGCAGTAGATCGGGATCTTCTGTCCGTACGGCAGGGTCCTGACGATGCGGTAGCTGGTGCCGGGGCCGGTGCGGACGTTGACCCGGTAGCCCGGGGCGATCGGGTAGCGGGTGCCGGACGCGGTGGTCTCCACCGCCACCGCGGCTTCCGCCGTGGCCGTGGCTTCCGCCGTCGCCGTCGCCTCTTCCGTTCCGTCCGTGACCGTGGCCGCCGCCGGGTCCTGCGTGTGCTCTTCAACGCCCATGTGGGCCTCCCCCGTTGAGACATCGCGTACGCGGTGCGCGTACGACGCGCAGGCTAGCAAGCGCCGTGCTTCTCGCACGCACCATCGACTAGGCTCCGTGCGTCGCATGCGCACGAACACACGGGGGTGGGCGATGCCGCCGCTGCGAGAGCCCGGAGCGCATCCGGAAGCGGAGTTTCCGCAGTACGCCGGCGCCTACCGTCTCGAAGCCCGTCTCGGCTCCGGCGGCATGGGGGTCGTGCATCTGGCGCGCTCGGCCTCGGGGATGCAGCTCGCGGTGAAGGTCGTGCACCCGCCGTATGCGGCGGATCCCGATTTCAGGGCGCGGTTCCGCCAGGAGGTGGCGGCCGCGCGGCGGGTGAGCGGGGCGTTCACCGCGCCCGTCGTCGACGCCGATCCGGAGGCCGACCGGCCCTGGATGGCCACCCTCTACGTTCCCGGGCCCACGCTCGCCGAGCAGGTGAAGCGGAACGGTCCGCTGGCCCCCGCCGCGCTGCGCAGGCTGACCGCCGGTCTTGCCGAGGCGCTGCGGGACATCCATCGGGCGGGCGTGATCCACCGCGATCTGAAGCCGAGCAACGTGCTGCTGACCGACGGGGGCCCCAAGGTCATCGACTTCGGGATCTCGCGGCCGTACGACAGTGATCTGCGCACCGAGACCGGCAAGCTGATCGGATCGCCGCCCTACATGGCTCCCGAGCAGTTCCAGCGGCCGCGCGAGGTGGGGCCGCCGGCCGACGTGTTCGCGCTGGGGGCCGTGATCGTCCACGCGGCGACGGGCCGGGGGCCGTTCGACTCGGACAGCCCGTACATCGTGGCGTACCAGGTGGTGCACGATCAGCCGGATCTGGGCGGGGTGCCCGAGGAGCTGGCCCCGCTGGTCGCCCGGTGCCTGGCGAAGGACCCGGGCGAGCGGCCGACGCCGGACGAGGTGATGGCGGCGCTGGGGCCCCCGTCGTACGAGGCCGAGGCGTTCGTACCGGCGCAGCGGCGGCGGGCGGTGGTCGCGGCGGCGGTGCCGGCCGCGCCGGACGGGGAGCGGCCGGACGGTTCGGAGGAGGACACGCATGTGCGCGCCGCGCCTGCGGTCCGGCGTCGGCGGCTGCCGCGGGCCCGGCTGGTCGTGGCGGCGGCGGTGCTTCTGCTGGTGGCGGGGGCGTACGGGGTGTGGGGCGGGGGCGGTACGGAGGCGAGCCCGCCCGGGCCGGAGGCGGAGGCGGGCGGGCCTGAGGCCGGGGGTGCGGTCGCTCCCTGGCGTACCGAGCTGCGGGCCGGCGGGAGCGGGACGCCCGTCTGTGCCGGTGCTGGGGCCGGGGGCGCGCTGTACTGCTCGGTGGCCGGGACCGGCACGGTCAGGATCGACCCGGCGGACGGGCGCGTGGTCTGGACGGCCCGGTCCTCCTCGGACGAGAGCGCCCGCGCTCCGATCGTCTCGGGAGCGGTCGTGCTGGCCGGCGGCCCGGACGGGAAGCTCCGCGCGTACGACCCGGTGAAGGGGACAGCCGTCCGGGACACCGCGCTGTCCGCGAACCCCGGTGGGGCGTTTCCGGCGGGCGACACCCTGCTGGCCGTCGCGGACGACGGGACGGTGTCGGCGCTGGACGGGACGAGCGGGGCGCAGCGCTGGAAGAAGCCGCTGGCGGGTCACGTACGGCCGGACTTCGCGCTGTACGACGGTGGGTCCGGGCTCGCGTACGCCTTCGAGCACGCGCCCTCCGGTGCGTCGACGCTCGTCACGGCGGTGGACGCGGTGAGCGGCCGGGCGTCCTGGCAGCGGCGGCTGGACGGGGTGCTGACCCCGGTCGGTACGGCCGGGGCCGGGGAGCTGGTGCTGACGGCGATGAACGGGAACTCGGACACCGCCGGGCTCGTTCGGTACGCCCCGGCGTCCGGCGTCGCCGCCCGGATCGCGCTTCCCTTCACGTTGGACGGGCCGCAGGTGGCCATGGCCGGGGATGTCGCGTACCTGCTGGGGCGGGGCGGGTCGCTGCTGGCCGTCGACACGGCGGGGGCGGGCGGCGGTGCGGGGGCGGAGTTGTGGCGGCTGGAGACGGGGGTGGGTCGGGCGTCCGCGCCGGTGCTCGGGGAGGGCGGGCACCTGTATTTCTCCGCGGCGGACGGACGGTTGCTGGCCGTCGACACGGGGCGGGGGGCGTTGGTGGGGCAGACTCGGGCGCGGCTGAGCGGGGGGAAGCTGACGTATGCGTCCGATCTGCCTGCGCCGGTGGTGACGGGGCGGATGGTGGTGGGAACGGCTCCGGACGGGTCGGTCTTCGCGGTGGACGGGGCGGAGCCGGGGGGCTGGTGAGGGCCGGGTCCGCCCTTGGGCTCCCGGGGCTCCGCCCCGGACCCCGCTCCTCAATCGCCGGAGG
>NZ_JBHXJG010000428.1:0-3291 GCF_042723425.1 Streptomyces sp. NPDC058375
GTCTACGTCTCCGCCGAGGAGCTGATGGACCTCGAACACGCCCGGCTCGTCCTACGCGGCGAACACGGCCTGGCCGTGGACCGCGGCCGTATCGTCCGCGAGGCGGTGGCGGTGGTCCTGGCCGACCTGGAGTCCCGGGGCGACGCGAGCATCCTCGTACGGCGGCTGCGCGGCCGCTGAGCGGCGCGCGCGGGTAGCCTGCCCCGCAGGACCCGCCGCCCGGCGGCACCCCGTCCGCGCCGCCGCCCCACCCCTGGACCACCATGCCCACGCCCGACGGCCCCGCCGCCCCGCGCCGCCGCGCCCTGGGGCGGGGGCCGGGCGTGGCGGCCCGGGAGCCCGTGTCGGAGCCCGTGCACGTGCCGGAGCCGGAGCCGGGGCCGGGGCCGGAACCCGAGGCCGTACGGGAGGAGCCCGTACCGGAGCCGGAGGCCGTCCCCGTACCGGAGGCCGCGACCGAGCCGGTGACGGTTCCGGAGCCGGAGCCGGACGACAAGCGGTTCACCGTCCGGCTGGTGAACTTCGAGGGCCCCTTCGATCTCCTCCTCCAGCTGATCTCCAAGCACAAGCTGGACGTGACCGAGGTCGCCCTCTCCAAGGTCACCGACGAGTTCATGGCGTACATCCGCGCCATGGGCCCCGACTGGGACCTCGACCAGACCACCGAGTTCCTCGTCGTCGCCGCCACCCTCCTCGATCTCAAGGCGGCCCGGCTGCTGCCCGCCGCCGAAGTGGAGGACGAGGCGGACCTGGCGCTCCTGGAGGCGCGGGACCTGCTCTTCGCGCGGCTGCTCCAGTACCGCGCGTACAAGCACATCGCCGAGATCTTCCAGGACCGCCTGGAGTCGGAGGCCCGCCGCCACCCCCGTACGGTCGGCCTGGAGGACCAGCACGCCGCGCTGCTGCCCGAGGTGGTCATCAGCATCGGGCCCGAGGGCTTCGCGAAGCTCGCGGTGAAGGCGATGCAGCCGAAGCCGAAGCCCCAGGTGTACGTCGACCACATCCACGCCCCGCTGGTCAGCGTCCGGGAGCAGGCGGGCCTGGTGGTGGAGCGGCTGCGCGCGGCGGGGGAGGCGGTCAGCTTCCGGACGCTGACCGAGGACGCGCCGGACACCCTGACCGTGGTGGCCCGCTTCCTGGCCCTGCTGGAGCTGTACCGCGAGAAGGCCGTCACCCTGGAGCAGGAGGAGGCGCTGGGCGACCTGCTGGTGACCTGGTCCGGCGGGGAGGGCGCGGAGCCGGTGGTGACGGACGAGTTCGACCAGGAGCTCAATGGCGGCACGGACGAGGAGGGCGTAAGGGAATGAGCGAGCAGCCGGACCGGGGGCGGGACGAGGGCGCGGTCGCCTCGCTCGACCTCAAGCCCGCCCTGGAGGCGGTCCTCATGGTCGTCGACGAGCCCGCCACCGTCGACCACCTCGCCAAGGTGCTCCAGCGGCCGCGCAGGGCCGTGGCGGACGCGCTGCGGGAGCTGGCCGACGAGTACACCGTGCAGCGCCGGGGCTTCGACCTGCGGCTCGTCGCGGGCGGCTGGCGGTTCTACACCCGGCCCGAGTACGCGGCGGCCGTGGAGGGATTCGTCCTGGACGGCCAGCACGCCCGGCTCACCCAGGCCGCGCTGGAGACCCTGGCGGTGGTCGCGTACCGGCAGCCGGTGAGCCGATCGAGGGTCTCGGCGGTACGCGGAGTGAACTGCGACGGGGTCATGCGGACCCTCCTCCAGAGGGGCCTGGTGGCCGAGGCGGGCGCGGAACCCGAAACAGGTGCGATCCTGTACAGGACGACGAACTACTTTCTGGAGCGAATGGGCCTGCGCGGCCTGGACGAGCTCCCGGAGCTCGCGCCCTTCCTCCCGGAGGCGGACGCGATCGAGGCTGAGACGCTAGAGGGTGTGCCGTCGTTCGATCCGGACGCACCGGACACCCCGGATACTCACGCAGACGACAAGACGGAATTTTGATGCGAAGCAGTGGCAGGAACAGCGGAAGCGGCAGCGGCGGCCAGGGCGGCCGGAGCGGTGGCCAGGGCGGGCGTCCCGGGGGACAGGGCGGCGGACGCGGTCAGGGCGGGCGTGACGGCGGCGGGTCCTTCCGCCAGGGCCAGGGCGGCGGCCAGGGCGGACGCTCCGGCGGTCAGGGCGGCGGACGCGGCGGCAGTGGCCAGGGCGGGCGTCCCGGCGGTCAGGGCGGACGCCCCGGCGGTCAGGGCGGCGGTTACCAGGGCGGGCGCGACGGCGGCGACCAGCGTCCCCGCCGTCCCCGTCCCGAGGAGCGCCGCTACGACGTCGGCAACGACGCCCCCGGCGCGCGCGGCGGCGAGGACGGTCCCCGCAAGGGCCGTGGCTCGGCGGCCCGCGGCGGCGCCAAGGGCGGCCCGAAGCCCGCACAGGGCGGCGGCGCCCGCAGCGGCGGCTTCCGGCGTGGCGGCGCCCCCTCGCGCCCCCGCGAGCTGGACGCCAAGATCGAGCAGCGCAACCGCGACCGGTACGCCAACAAGCCCGAGATCAACCTCCCCAAGACCCACCCGGGCGCCGAGCAGGAGGGCGAGCGGCTGCAGAAGGTCCTCGCCCGGGCCGGCATGGGCTCGCGCCGCGCGTGCGAGGAACTGATCGAGCAGTCCCGTGTCGAGGTCAACGGCGAGATCGTCGTCGAGCAGGGCATGCGAGTCGACGTCCACCGCGACGAGATCAAGGTCGACGGCCTGACCGTCGCCGCCCAGTCGTATCTCTTCTTCGCACTGAACAAGCCCGCCGGGGTCGTCTCCTCGATGGAGGACCCGGACGGCCGCCAGTGCCTCGGCGACTACGTGACCAACCGCGAGACGCGGCTGTTCCACGTCGGCCGTCTCGACACCGAGACGGAGGGCATCATCATGCTCACCAACCACGGTGAGCTGGCCCACCGCCTCACGCACCCCAAGTACGGTGTGAAGAAGACCTACCTGGCCGCCATCCAGGGCCCGCTGCCGCGCGACCTCGGCAAGCGGCTCAAGGACGGCATCCAGCTGGAGGACGGCTACGCCCGCGCCGACCATTTCCGCGTCGTCGAGAACACCGGCAAGAACTACCTCGTCGAGGTCACCCTCCACGAGGGCCGCAAGCACATCGTGCGCCGGATGCTGGCCGAGGCCGGCTTCCCGGTTGAGCGGCTGGTGCGGACGTCCTTCGGGCCGATCCCGCTCGGCGACCAGAAGTCCGGCTGGCTGCGCCGCCTCACCAACACCGAGGTCGGCATGCTGATGCGCGAGGTCGGTCTCTAGCGGCTCCTCACCAAGGCCCGCGGCCGGTAGCTG
>NZ_JBHXJG010000429.1:0-3290 GCF_042723425.1 Streptomyces sp. NPDC058375
GCGTCCGGATGTCACCGGGCCGTTCGGACGGGGTGGGGCTGGAGGAGCTGGTCGACGGGCGCGTGGTCGTCGGTGAGCACCCGGGCGTTCCCGGTCCAGGCGGCGAGGGCGTCGCCGGTAGTGATCCTCCAGCCGACGTCCCGGGCGTCCAGGGCCTTCTGGACGGCGGGGGCGTCGAGCGGCCGGGTGGAGGCGACGACCACCATGTTGCCGCCGATGCTCGAAGCCGTCGGGTCCAGGCCGATGTCCGCGGGCTTCCCGAGCAGCGCGACATGCGGGAAGGTCGCGGCGAGGGTGGCGACCTCGGCGCGGGCGAAGGCGAGCCGGCCGTGGTCGATGAGGTTGGCGACGTACAGGCCGTCCTCGTCGAGCGCCCGTCGTACGTCGCCCAGCGCCTGGGACGTCGTGAGGTGCCACGGTGCGCTGACGCCCCCGAAGGCGTCGCCGACGACCAGGTCGTGGCTGCCCGCCGCCAGCCGCCGCAGGCCCAGCCGCCCGTCCTCCACCCGTACGTCGATGCCGGTCGTGGCCGAGGGGCCGAGGCCGAGCCGGTCGCGGTCGATGCGGACGACTCCGGGGTCGATCTCGGAGACGAGGCTGCGGGTGCCGGGGCGCGCGGCGGCGAGGTAGCGGGGGAAGGTGAGCCCGCCGCCCCCGATGTGGTGGGCGGTCAGCGGTGCGCGCTCGGGGAAGGCGGTGTCGACCACGGAGGCGAAGGCTCGTACGTACGCGAACTTCAGGTACGCCGGGTCCTCGACGTCGACGTAGGAGTGGCGCAGGCCGTCCAGGACGAGGGTGCGGCCGCTGTCCCGGTCGGGGTCCGCGACGACCTGGGCGCAGTGGTACCGGGTCTCCGCGTCGCAGCCGCCGGGGGCGAACGCCGTGGCGAGAGTGCCCGCGACGACGGTGGCGAGCGCCACGGCCGAGGCCCGCCGCCACCGGCGGGCCCGCCACCCGACGAGGGCGGCCCCCACGACCAGCAGAGCCCCCAGGCCGATCAGGATGGAGCTGACGGGCAGCCGCGCGACCAGGACGAAGCCGGTGAGCACGGTGCCCACGATGGCTCCGAAGGTGCCGACGCCCGACAGCCGCCCGACGACCGTCCCGGTCTCGGCGAGGCTGGTGAGCCGCAGCTTGGTCACGAACGGGGTCACGGCGGAGAGCAGCGCGCCCGGCACCAGAAGGGTCGCCGAGGCGACCAGCAGGAGCAGCGCGGGAGACCACTCGGCGGTGGTGCGGAGCAGGAGCGGGGTGAGCGCGACGACCACGCCCGACAGGCCGAGCGCGGGGGCGATGAGCCGGTACGGATCGACCTGGTCCGCGATGCGCCCGCCGAGCCAGGAGCCCAGGGCGATGGCGGTCAGCGCGATGCCGATCACCATCGTGCTGGTCTCCAGGGTGAGGCCGAGGTACGGGGCGAGCAGCCGCAGGGCGACGATCTCGACCACGAGGACCGCGGCCGACGACCCGAACACGAGGACCGCCGCGGCGCGGGATCCCAGGGCGAGGTCGCGGGGCGGGGCGTCGCCCACGGGAGAGTCGTCGGCCACGGGAGAGGGGGGCGAGGTGGTCACCGCAGCATCCTCGCACGGGGCGGGCGGCCGAACTCCCGCTGTTCCAGGGGGCGCAGCGCTCCGGCGCGCCGGCTCCCCGAGGAGGTGCCGGCCCGAGAACCGGGCCGCCACGGCCCCGAGGCGCTGCCCCGGTTGCGGGAGCTGTCGGCCGCCCCGCCCCTCTGATCGGACCCCGTTTCACCCCTGTACCGGCCCCGTTTCACCCCTGTCAGGAGGCGGATGCCGGAGCATCCGGTGAGGATGAGGGGTGAATCACCCGGTAAACGGGGCAGGCGAGCGCAGAACCACGCAAGCCCGAGAAGGGACGCAGACCGTGGCACCACCCAGGATTCTCGTCGTCGGCGCCGGCTTCGCAGGCGTCGAGTGCGTACGCCGCCTGGAGCGCAGGCTCGCTCCGGGAGAGGCTCAGATCACGCTCGTCACACCGTTCTCCTACCAGTTGTATCTGCCGCTGCTCCCCCAGGTGGCCTCCGGGGTGCTCACCCCCCAGTCCGTCGCGGTGTCGCTGCGCCGCAGTCGCCGCCACCGGACCCGGATCGTGCCGGGCGGGGCGATCGGCGTGGACACGCAGGCGAAGGTCTGTGTGATCCGGAAGATCACGGACGAGATCGTGAACGAACCGTACGACTACATCGTGCTGGCGGCGGGCAGCGTCACCCGGACCTTCGACATTCCCGGGCTGGTGGACAACGCCCGGGGGATGAAGACGCTGGCCGAGGCCGCGTACGTGCGGGACCACGTCATCGCCCAGCTGGACCTGGCGGACGCCAGTCACGACGAGGCCGAGCGGGCCTCCCGGCTCCAGTTCGTGGTGGTCGGCGGCGGTTACGCGGGTACGGAGACGGCCGCCTGCCTCCAGCGGCTGACCACCAACGCGGTGAAGCACTATCCGCGGCTGGACCCACGCCTCATCAAGTGGCATCTGATCGACATCGCGCCCAAGCTGATGCCGGAGCTCGGCGACAAGCTGGGCCTGGCCGCGCTGGACGTGCTCCGCAAGCGGAACATCGAGGTGTCGCTCGGGGTCTCGGTCGCCAAGGCGGGGCCGGAGGAGGTCACGTTCACCGACGGGCGGGTGCTGCCCTGCCGGACCCTGATCTGGACCGCCGGAGTGGCCGCGAGTCCGCTGATCGCCACCCTCGGCGCGGAGACGGTACGCGGCCGGCTCGCCGTGACCCCGCAGATGAAGCTGCCGGGCGTGGAGGGGGTCTTCTCCCTCGGCGACGCGGCGGCGGTGCCCGATCTGGCGAAGGGCGACGGGGCCGTCTGCCCGCCCACCGCCCAGCACGCGATGCGCCAGGGCCGGGTGCTGGCGGACAACCTGATCGCCTCCGTGCGCCACGAGCCGCTCAAGGACTACGTGCACAAGGATCTGGGGCTCGTCGTGGACCTCGGCGGCAAGGACGCCGTGTCCAAGCCGCTGGGCATCGAGCTGCGCGGGCTGCCCGCGCAGGCGGTGGCCCGGGGCTACCACTGGTCGGCGCTGCGGACGAACGTGGCGAAGACCCGGGTCATGACGAACTGGATGCTGAACGCGGTCGCCGGTGACGACTTCGTACGGACCGGGTTCCAGTCCCGCAAGCCGGCGACGCTGCGGGACTTCGAGTACACGGACGTCTATCTGACGCCCGAGCAGATCAAGGAGCACACGGCGGCCACCGTCATCAAGCACTGAGCCGCCGGGCCCCGTACGAGCGCGCCCCTGCCCTGACAGGG
>NZ_JBHXJG010000430.1:0-3253 GCF_042723425.1 Streptomyces sp. NPDC058375
AAGTGGCCGGGGCGGCAGCACTGCCGGACCTGGCCGCGGAGCAGGACCGGGCGGAGCCCACGACCGGGGGCCGCCTGCACGCAGTGAAACGGGGCGTACGCAAGAGCGGGGAGAGCGCCAAGGCACTGGCGGCACAGCTGGCCGACCGCATCATCGACACGGCCCCGCGTGTGCCGGTGCGCGACCTCGCCACCCTGCGCAGGCAGTTCCCCGGGCTGGGGCCCGAGGAGCTGGCCGACAAGCTGGTCACGGGAGCCTGCCGGGGCACCGCGACCGTCGGCGCAGGCATCGGCGCCGCCGCCATGATGCCCGTACCGCCCGCCATGCTCGCCGAGCTGGCGGCCGAGGTCACCGGCGTCGCCGCGATCGAGATGAAGCTCGTCGCCGAGCTCCACGAGGTCTACGGCCGCCGCCCCCCGGGCAATGTCGGCCAGCGCAGCACCGCGTATCTGACGTCGTGGACGGAGGAGCGCGGCATCGACGTCACCCGGCCCACCACGCTCAACGCCGCCCTCGGCGGCCAGATGAAGCGTGAGCTGCGCCAGCAGATCATGAAGCGCATGGCGCGCAATCTGCCCAACCTGATCCCGTTCATGATCGGCGCCGCCGTCGGCGCCACGATGAACCGCCGCGACACCCGCAAGCTCGCCGACCGGATCAGGGACGATCTGCGCAAGGACCGGATCCCCTGGGACCGGCTGCCCGCGCTGCCGCCGCTGGAGCAGCCGCTGAACCCGGCCGAGCTGCCCAAGGAGATCGAGGGCCTCTGAGAGGGCCCCGGCCGGTCCGGCGAACGGCTCAGGCGGTCGGCACGGCGCTCAGCGCCGCCGCCAGGCCCCGCGGATCCCGGGTGGAGAGATAGACGTACGGAGTCGGGTCCTCCGGGTCCGTGACCTCCACCCGCACCGCCGTCTCCACATAGCCGCGCAGCAGCATGAACGCACGGGCATCCGCCTTGTGCGTGCGCCAGGCCCGCGCCTCCTTGGAGTCCAGCACCTCGGGCTCGCCGAGCGCCGACAGCGGGATCCGGGCGTCGCCGGCGACGAGCGCCCCCGCCACCACCCGGATCCGGGCGGAGCCGTAACTGCTCACCACGACAGCCGCCGCGGCCGTACCGCCGACCAGCCCGGCGAGCATCGGCAGGGTGCCCAGCGGCAGCAGCATCAGAGCGCAGGCGATACCGACCCCGAAGGCGATGAACCACCAGGAGCGGGGCGCGGTGAGACGTTCGTCGAAGGGCGGTGCGGAAGGCTGCATGGAACCAAGCTTGGCACGGCGCGACCGGCACACTGCCGCGCGGGTAAGGTCTGCGCCTGTGAGTGGAACATCAGCAGCTCTGAAACCCCCGGCCGACGCCGTCGCGCCGGTCCGGCACCCCGACGCGCCCGCCCCCGGCGAGCTCCTCGGAGCGCACTACGAACACTGTTTCGGCTGCGGCGGGGGACAGCCGCACGGACTGCACCTGATGGCGCGGGCCGGTGAAGGCGTGAGCGTCACCGCCGAGTTCACCGTGCAGCCCGCCCACCAGGGCGCCCCCGGCCTCGCCCACGGCGGCGTGCTCGCCACGGCGCTGGACGAGACCCTCGGCTCGCTGAACTGGCTGCTGCGCACGATCGCGGTGACCGGACGGCTGGAGACCGACTTCGTCCGCCCCGTCCCCGTGGACACCGTGCTCCACCTCGACGCCCGGATCACCGCCGTGCACGGCCGGAAGATCTACTCCACCGCCACCGGCCGGATCGGCGGGCCCGAAGGCCCCGTCGCGGTCCGCGCCGACGCCCTCTTCATCGAGGTCAAGGTCGACCACTTCATCGACAACGGCAGGCCCGCCGAGATCCAGGCGGCCATGTCCGACCCGGACCAGGTCAGGCGCGCCCGCGCCTTCGAGGTGAACCCGTGATGCGCAACCCCGTCGACGTACTGATCCGCCTGATCGACCCGGACGTGCCGATTCCGGCGTACGGACACCCGGGCGACGCCGGGGCCGACCTGGTGACCACCGAGGCCGCCGAACTCGCCCCCGGCGAGCGCGCGGTGCTCCCCACCGGGGTGTCGATCGCGCTCCCCGACGGGTACGCCGCGTTCGTGCACCCGCGCTCCGGCCTCGCAGCCCGCTGCGGAGTGGCCCTCGTGAATGCCCCAGGGACCGTGGATGCCGGGTACCGTGGGGAGATCAAGGTGATCGTGGTCAACCTCGATCCGCGCGAGAGCGTGCGATTCGAACGGTTCGACCGGATTGCCCAATTGGTTGTCCAGCAGGTCGAGAAGGTGCGCTTCCACGAGGTGGCGGAACTTCCCGGCTCGGCGCGGGCCGAAGGGGGCTTCGGGTCCACCGGCGGCCACGCGTCGGTGGACGGCGCCGAGGGCGGGATCACCCACGGTGGGAACAGCTACGCTTCGGTCGTATCCGACCGGGAAGGACAGTGACGTGTTCGGACGTCGCAAGAAGAGTGGTTCCGCCGAGGACGCGGTGGACGAGGTGCGCGAGGCCGAGCAGGTCGCCGACGAGCCCGAGGACGGCGACACCGCCGCCGGGGGCTCTCGTCGGATGAATCTTCCGCCGGCCCCCCGGCCGGACGGACCCTGGGACAGCACCGAGGTCTCCCAGCCCGGCGAGGGCCGGGTCGACCTGGGCGGCATCTTCGTCCCCGGGGTCGAGGGCATGGAACTGCGCGTCGAGGTGGCCGGGGACGCGATCGTCGCCGCCACCGTGGTGCTGCGCGACAGCGCGGTCCAGCTGCAGGCCTTCGCCGCCCCCAAGAAGGAGGGCATCTGGGGCGAGGTCCGCGACGAGATCGCCTCGGGCATCACCCAGCAGGGCGGCACCATCGACGAGGTCGAGGGCCCGCTGGGCTGGGAGCTGCGCGCGCAGGTCCCCGTACAGCTGCCGGACGGCACGGGCGGGGTGCAGCTCGTGCGCTTCGTCGGCGTCGACGGACCCCGCTGGTTCCTGCGCGGAGTCATCTCCGGCCAGGGAGCCGTCCAGCCGGAGGCCGCCGGACTGCTGGAGACGATCTTCCGGGACACCGTGGTCGTCCGCGGCGACGGCCCGATGGCCCCCCGCGACCCGATCGTCCTCAAGCTCCCCAACGACGCCCAGATGGTGCCCGAGGGCGTGCAGCAGGAGGACCAGGAGAGCTCGAAGTTCTCCGGCGGCATGGGCCAGCTCCAGCGCGGCCCCGAGATCACCGAGGTCCGCTAGCAGCGTCCAGCAGCACCTCGCAGTACAGGCCGGTGGGCCGCACCCTTTCCT
>NZ_JBHXJG010000431.1:0-3247 GCF_042723425.1 Streptomyces sp. NPDC058375
TACCAAAACTTGACAAAGATGCAAGCTGTTACTCGCAGTAAGGCAGCTGAGCGGTTCTGTCCTGTTTCCGGGAAGTTTCCCGCCATTCCGATGTCCCTTTCGTGCCACCCTGTGTCGCCGCCCGGTGCCGCCCTGTCGTCCTGTGGTTATCGGGCCGTTACTAGCCAGTAACGATCCCTCTTGTGTCGGGGCCGTGAATGCACCACGATCGGCCACGCTCGGTCCAATACCTTCGGCCCGGTCTCCAGCCGGTGTCCGAGGGTCTGTTGGGTCCCCACCGGGCGGGTCGGCGGCAGTTGCGCCGACCGCGGACAGGGGGGTTCCCGCTCACAGGCGGGGCCTGTCCGACCGGCTGTGCGGAACGCGCGGCCAGTGGTTGTCGCTCGGGGGTGAACGCCGGTGGATCGGATGCGGGACACGTCTCCGATACGGGCGCTCTCCTTCCCGAGGACGTAGCACTTCTCCCATCCCAGGACGGGCACGACGCCCGGCCGGAGATGTACGTCCGAGAAGAAGGAGCAAGTATGAGTTCCCAGGTTCGCGGTGGGACGAGATGGAAGCGGTTCGCTCTGGTCATGGTGCCGAGCGTCGCCGCGACGGCCGCGGTGGGCATAGGCCTGGCCCAGGGTGCGCTGGCGGCCTCGTTCAGCGTTTCCGGGCAGAGCTTCAAGGTCAGCACCGACCGGCTGGAGGGCGAGGACTTCGTCCAGTACGGCAGCGTCGCGGTCGGTAAGGACCTCAACGGCAAGGAAGCGGCGCACGCGGTCGCGGTGTCGGGCTTCAGCAGCGCGAAGATCACCAACATGTGCCAGTCGGTGGTCACGCCGAAGGTCCCGTTCATCAACAAGCCCATCAGCCTCAAGCTGAACGCCGGTACCAACCCGAAGAGGCCGGTCGAGGCCACCAACCTCTACCTGGACATCTCGGAGCTGGACGCCGACGCCGAGTTCCGGAACATCGACATCGGTGTCGCGGCCGGTTCGCTGAAGAAGGAGAACAGGCCGAACAGCATCGGCATCCAGCCCGGTACGCAGGCGAACGGTGCGGGCTTCGCGCAGCGCGCCGACACGGCCGTGCTGACCGGCGTGGAGCAGACGGCGTGGGCGACCACCGCCGGCACCTTCAAGCTCAGCGACCTGAAGCTGAGGCTGCACACGGGCGTCGAGGAGTGCTTCTAGCACTCGGCCCGGGTGGCCGGAACGTCCGCCGAGGGTTTTCCGGCCACCCCTCCTTCCTTTCTCACAGCGGTACCGGTTCCAGGGAGCTGTTTTCCATGAGCCCCGAGTCCACAGGGCAGAACGAGCACCACATCCGCGTCTATCGGCGACGCTTCCGCGCCTGGCGGGGTAACCGCCCGTTCTGGGCCGGTCTGTTCACCATGGCCGGTGGCCTTCCCATCGCCTACTTTCCCTACGCCGACCTGCACCTCGGCAACATGACGCTGGCGATGTCCACGACCGCCGGCGCGGGATCCCTGATCATCGGGGTTCTGCTGATCACGCTCGGCTTCACGATGTGGTTCCACCACATCGTCCGGGTGTTCGCGGGTATCGCGGCCATCCTGCTGGCGCTGATCTCCCTTCCCGTCGCCAACATCGGCGGCTTCGTGATCGGGTTCCTGCTCTCCCTCGTCGGCGGAGCCCTGTCCGTTTCGTGGGCGCCGGCGGCGCCGCAGCAGGCCGACGAGGCGTCGGTCGACGAGCAGGCCGCGCCCGCGAAGGACCTGCCGTACGAGGAGCGCCCCGAGGGCGAGCTCCAGGGCGCGGCGGCCGTGCCCCGGCAGCAGGGCGCCGGGCTCGACACGGCGGCCGAGGCCGAGGGCGGGAGGCATCGTGCGGGGTGACGACGGACAGCGGACGGACGCCTACCCCGGCGACGGGCTCCGCGAGCGCAAGGGCCCCCGTCACGCGGCCCCCCGCAAGTCGCTGCTGACCAAGCTTCACCTGCCCAGCGGCAAGAAGGCGCTGGCGCTCGCGGCGATGCCGACGGCGGTCTTCGTGGGCATGGGGCTGACGCCCAAGCTGGCCCTGGCCGACGACGGCGCCGACATCCCGTTCGCGCCGGGCCCCTGCGTCACCCGGTCCGACGAGCCGAGCGAGTCCGAGTCGCCCGAGGCCGCCCCGTCCCCGTCGGCCACGGCGAAGGACGAGGACGGCAAGGACGCGAAGCCCGAGGGCACCGCGACCCCGAAGCCCTCGGCGAGCGGTTCGGCCTCCGACGCGGACGAGGACCCGGCGGGCGACGCGAAGCCCGACGCGGACGCGAAGCCCGACGAGGGCGCGGACACGTCGGCGGAGGAGAAGCCCTCCGCGACCCCGACGCCCGCCAAGTCGAAGAACCCGCTGGACCCGCTCGGACTCGGCGACGCCCTCAAGGACCTGTTCGACGGCCCGGACAAGGACAAGGCGGAGGACGAGGAGAAGGCGGAGGACCAGGCCGAGGACGTGGACCAGGCCGAGGACGCGGACAAGGCCGGGGAGCCGGCGAGCCCGGCCCCGAGCCCCACGACCAAGGCCCCCAAGCCCTCCGAGAAGCCGAAGGACCCGGCGAAGGAGACGGCGGACAAGACGGCCGACGCCATCCGCGAGGCCGCCGAGAAGGCCGGCAAGGACGTCGAGGAACTCGACGAGGACGCCAAGGGGCTCGACCCCAAGAAGGACGAGGACATCCCGGACGGCGCGAAGCCCCGCTTCCCGTGCCCCGAGCGCGACGCGGACGCGCTCGCCGCGGCCGAGCTGGAGCCCGGCATCCCGCTGCTCCCGTCCGACCCGTGGACCCTGGAGTCGACGCTGCTGACCCTCAACGGCCTGGACTACCACGGCATCGTCGAGGTGAAGAAGGCGGACGGCAGCGTCAAGAAGGTGCTGAAGTTCACCGCCGGCTCCATCGACATCAAGGACCTGCACCAGCTGACCGTCGGCCCCGCGGGCACGACCGGCCATGTGAAGTCGCGGCCCGGCTCCACGTCGACGATCCGCAACGGCGAGGTGACGATGTACACGGAGGAGCTGAAGGGCAACCTCTTCGGCCTCATCCCGATCACCTTCAGCCCTCAGACTCCGCCGCCGCTGAACGTCCCCTTCGCCTTCTTCACCAAGGTGAAGGTCACCCAGGCCGGCCAGTTCGGCGGCACGCTCACCGTGCCCGGACTGAACAACTACCTGGAAGGCGGCAACGGCTAGCAGCCGCCGCCCACGACCCCGTCCGGGAGCCGCACACGACCGTGGCCCGCACCCCCTGTCAGGAG